>JAUXAJ010000269.1 GCA_030620005.1 Promethearchaeota archaeon
AAAATAGTATCAACTTATCGTTAAAAATGGGGTGCGTATAGATGTAAAACTAGTACAAATTTTAAAGATAATAAAGTTTTAAATTAATAGAAACCAGATCTTTATTATTCTTTAGAAAAAATTACAAAACTTAAGATATAAATTAAATTGATCAATATTTTTTTCTTTTTGTCAAATTCATGGGCAAGTTTTATTAATTAGTCACAAATTTTTAATATTATGCTTATTTTCCTTCTCTATAACTGAACTAAGTTACTGATATAATAGTATAAAGTTGTGAACTAATGCAAAATATTACAGAAATTACACCTACAATCAATTTTATATTATTAGTAATTATAATGCTAATTTTAGTACAATTAGTATTAATTATATAAAGTAGCCAATAAAATATCTTTCTTGCTGTTTTTATTGGTTGAACTAGTTTAAAAATAATAAAAATTTAAAGAAGAAAAAGTTGGAAAAAATTGATGGAAAACGGAATTATTGAAATCACCTTCCATGGGAGGGGCGGTCAGACAGCTATAACGGCGAGTCAATTGTTAGCGGAAATGGCATATGAAGAAGGGTTTATAGACACGATTGCCATTCCAATAATTGGAGCCGAACGTAGGGGTGCCCCAATTATGGCATTTACTAAAATATCTAAGAACAAGCCTATTAAAACGTACGATAGCGTTGTAAATCCAGATTTTGTGTTCATTTTCGACATTTCTTTATTAGATGTTCCAAGAGTGAAGGCAACTATTAAAAATGGTGTAACACTCATCGTGAATAGCAAGAACTCAATAGATACGAGTGATCTACCAAATAATATTAAAATTTATATTGTTGATGCTACTGGTATTTGTATCCAAAGAGGGTTCATGCATTCTAGTGGACCAATTCTAAACATTCCAATGCTAGGAGCGTTTGGAAAGGTTTCTGGTTATTACAATCTTGATACCATGGAAAAGGTTATTAAAAAAGAATTTGGAGAAAAAAAGGTTGAAAAAAACATGGCAGTTGCGAAAGATGCCTACGAAACAGTTAAAGAGGTTGAATAATGTCTAAATCTGAAAAATGGAAAGATATTAACAAATCTATAAAAGAAAGACCTAAAGTTCAAGAATATAGGAATTGGAAGGAATTACCACCAATTCCGATCTCCTTACCAATCGATGGAGCCATGGGAACAACAGGTGACTGGAGAACTTTTAGACCTAGAATCGATCAAGAGAATTGTAACAAATGCGGACTATGCTATCTTTATTGTCCCGAAGGAGTAATAAAAAAAAATAAAGAGGGTATATTTGAAATTGACCTTGTTTATTGTAAGGGATGCGGAATATGTGCGAAAGAGTGTCCTACCAATAATATCGAAATGATAAGGGAGATTGATATAAAAGATGAGTAAAGTAAAACAACAAGATTTTGTTCAGGAAAAAACGACTAAAATAATAAAAGGAAACGTATGTGCTGCGTACGCAGCTAAGTCTGCAAGAGTCCAAGTGATAAGTGCATATCCAATTACACCACAAACGACAGTTGTTGAAAAACTATCTGAATTTGTCGATAATGGATTAATGCCTGGAACTGAATACATAAAAGTTGAGAGCGAACACAGCGTCTTCGCTTCAGTTATAGGTGCAAGTATGGCAGGAACAAGAACCTTCACAGCAACTTCGGGACAAGGAATATTTTATGCACACGAAATGATACACTGGGCTGCAGGCACGAGATTGCCTATTGTAGTTTCTATAGCCAGCCGTGGACCAGCCCCACCTTGGAATATATGGGCAGACTTTACCGATGTTCTCAGTCAGCGTGATACTGGTTGGATGACTGCACTCTGCGCAACACACCAGGAAATATACGACGAAATCTTGATGTCCTATAAAGTTTGCGAGGATTACGAAGTATTGTTGCCCAAGTTCGTTGCGTACGGAGGGTTTATTTTGTCTCATACGTCCAAACCCATTATTATAGAAGATCAAGATGCTGTTGACGCATATTTGCCACCATTACCAGATGAAAAGGGTTGGCCTCATGTCTGGATCGACCCTGAAAGACCTTTAATGTTTGGCAACTTGATAATGCCTTCTGGGTTTTATATGGAATTCCGAATGAAAATTCACGACGCAATGATTAGAGCGAAAGAAAGAATTAAAAAAGCTACAAAAGAGTTTGAAAGAGCTTTCGGTAGAAATTACGGAAACGGGTTAATTCAAGAATACAAAATGGATGATGCGGATGTTGGTATGTTAATTTATGGGGATTTAGCCCTACAGATGGAAGATGCTGTAGATCAAGTGAGAGAAGAAGGATACAAGATTGGAATGGTCAAATTACGGCATTTCAGACCATTCCCAACTGAAGACATAATAAAAATTGCTAAAAAAGTTAAGATCCTTGGAGTCATAGACCGTGCAACCGCTTTTGGTTCTACAACTGGTGGACCTGTTAGCAGCGAAGTAAAGACAGCACTTCACGATACTAAGGGAACTGCTAAAGTCTTTTCCATGATGAATGGTATTGGTGGAAGGGAAGTAACAATGGAGCAACAAAAAGATCAGTTGAAAATATTAATAAAAATGAACGAGACTGGAGAACTTCCAGAAGATTTATTACATGGAACGCTCTGGTATGGAAAATTGGAGGTGAAATAAAACGGTTTCTTTAAAAACATTAATGGAAGATGAAATAGCTTGCGAAGAGTGGTTCCTTCCAGGAAATTCCTGCTGCGCCGGATGTGGTCTTGAACTAGCGCTTCGATGGGCAATGAAAGCTCTTGGTCCCCAAACAGCTCTTGTAACTCCCGCTTGCTGTTTAAACGTGGTTATTGGACTTTGGCCAAAAACGGCCCCTAATTTTCCATTCACGAACATGGCGTTTGCTGCGGCTGCAGCTGCGGCTACAGGTTTTGATGCGGCGTTTAAAGCCAAAGCAGCTCGATTTCCGGGTCAAGGCTGGGATGAAATGACATCGTTGGTATTCGCAGGAGACGGCGGCACAACAGATATAGGAATTCAGGGTTTAAGTGGGGCTGCGGAAAGAAATACCAACATTATTTATGTTTGTTACGACAACGAAGCTTACATGAACACGGGAATTCAACGATCATCTAGCACACCTCATGGAGCATTCACAACAACAACAACATTAGGAAAAGAAAGGTATAAGAAAAATTTACCGGCAATAATGGCTGCCCACGATATTCCTTACGTTGCGACGGCCAGCGTGAGTGAACCGCTTGATTTGTACGAGAAATTTAAAAAGGCAAAATCCATTAATGGATGCAAATACATACATATTATCGCACCATGTCCTCCGGGTTGGGGTTATCTTGCCGAAGATACTATTGAACTTGCTCGATTGATTGTAAAAACGGGAATGTGGATATTATATGAGATTGAAGATGGAAAATTAACGCTTTCTAAGAAAAGCAAACCATTATTAGATCCTGAAAAGCGTTTACCTCTCGTTGATTATTTATCAAAGCAGAAAAGATTCGCAAATATTTCCGAAAAAGCATTAATTGAGCTTCAAGAGGGTGTTGCTGCTCAGTGGGAAAAGATATCAATGCAATTGAAATGCCAAGAAGAAAAACCAAAAAAAACTAATTAAAACATTCCTTTATCTTATATTATTATTACAATTTAAACCATCTTTAATAAATCAAATAGCGATATTTTTATTATAATTATAGTTTTTATTTTTAATTTCTAAATTGGTCCATATGGGATTGTTAATACGGAGTTTAGGAAAGAACAAGAGAAATCTATCCAAATACCTTGAAATTGTAGTGGATTTTATAATTCAAGGAAAATTAATTGCTTTTCCGACTAATAGCGTCTACGGAATTGGAGGTGATCCTCAAGATCTAGAGTTGATAGATAGAGTCTATGATATAAAATTTCGCGAAAAATCTAAAGGCCTTTTGTTATTAGTTGCTGACCTCGAAGAAGCAAAAAAAATTGCCGAATTTAACGAGGTTGCTGAAAAATTGGCTGATTTTTTTTGGCCTGGACAACTCACACTAATTTTGAAAAGAAAAGAACCAAATATCATACCACTAGAAGCAACTGCTTTCCAAGAAACAATCGGACTTCGAATTCCCGAGAACGATATCATCTTAAAAATATTAAAAAGTCTAAAAGATAAAGGTCATTTTGGCGGTATTATTGGTACTTCAGCAAATTATTCTGGAGAACCTCCATCTATTAGTGGTGCCGAAGTTGCTAAAAAATTTTTGGGTCACATAGATTTAATCATTGATGCTGGAAAAACAGATTCAAAAATGCCTACAACAATCGTGGATTGTTCGAAGGGTGAAATTAAACTTTTGCGAATTGGAAAGATTTCCGAGAAAGAAGTTAGAAATTCTTTATCGGTCAAAGAAAATCAAAAAAATAACGGTGTTATTAACGAAGAACTTTAACCTTTTGGTATCTACTTCAAGATATAACGAAACTAACGCAAAATCAGAACTTTGGTTCACTTTATTAATATGTGGAGAAAAATATCCTATAATATCTGATTTAGAATTTTCAGGACTAATTACAGCTTTAACTAGTTTAAATGCAAGGGATGTAATTTATAAAATCAAAGACATTTTAAAAAAAGATCCCGATTTTTTTCAGTATATTTTAAAAATTACAATTGTTGATTTTGTGTGTGAAACAAACGTAGAAGTAATAAAGCAATTAATTGAAAAAAACAATTTGGAGTATTTAAAAAATGAAGAATCTTTTAAAATATCTTTAAAACGTCGAAAGCACGAACAAATTGATAGAGATGAGTTCATTGAAACAATTGCTAAAAATATTGATAATAAAGTAGATCTTGGAAATCCTGATAAAACAATTAGAGTTGAAGTTTTGGGAAATTTTAGTGCTATCTCTTATTTGACCTCCGATGACGGTTTAAAAATTAAAAAAAAATGATGTTACACTTAGCCAGCAAGATCTCATGAGTAAAGCTTCTAAGCTTTTTCCAAGCTTAGGAGAGCCATTTTTTCGCAAATTAAATCGTGCATTGCTAAAAAAAGAGTTTCTAAACCGCCCGAGTCTTTTTCTTTTGTTTTAATTCCATAAGAATTAATTATACTTTTAATTTGATTTCTAGAAATGTTAAAAAAGTTCTTTATTCTATCGTATTTTTCAAGAGATTTTTCGTTAATCATGGTCTCAATTTCATTTGCGTTAAAAACGCGAATAATTTCTTCGTTAATTTCATCTAAATTATTAATAGGCGTAATCACGCAATACGATAAAATGTTAGTTTTTAAGTCTTTAATACTAATTCCAAATGCATCAATACTATTTTTAATTTGACGTAAAGCCGATAAATATAATAGAAATTCAATATTTTTTCCATTTGAAATGTTGATTTTACGATAAAAAGCTTTTTGCACGAAATAGCACGCTGTAAATACATGTTCTTGACTTACAACATAATTATCGTTAAAAAATTGAACAACAGAATCTTTGAAGTTTCTTTGAATCTTGCCAATTTTTTGAAATACGAGATCTAAAGCTTTAATTTCGTTATTTTGAGCATTAAATTCCAAGAAATGGTTGAAATTAAATTTGATTTGATTAATACCCACATAATATTTGAGATTCAAATCCTTAATACTAAATTCTTTCGTGATCATGTATATATGAATAAAAAGGAATATTTAATTCTAAAATTTTTATATAATTCACGTCTAAAAAATGATAATAGAAAATGTTAAACTTTTCAACAATAAAATCCTTAGCATTGTTCTTTTATACTCAATTTAAAGGAATATCAACTTCTATTTTTAAAAAGAATAAAAACCAAAAACCCAATTATTGGATCATGTGGTAGAATAATAAGGAGAAGAATACCCGAGGATTTTCAAACTCTTTTCAAATTTTCAAGTTAAAAATTTGGTTTTCTCACTATTATTTCAGACAGGTATTGTGAAATGAAAGAAATTTGGCATTAAATCAAAATAAACTCGAACGCTTATAAATGTAATTAGGAAAAAAAGCAAGTATATAGTAAAAATCCAATCTTTTTTTGAATATTTAACAGTATGATAATATGTGCGTTCTTTTTTGCTCCCAAAAGCTCGTGATTCCAATGCCTCAGCAACATTAAAAGCTCTTTTAATTGAGCAAACTATTAATGGAACCAATAATGGAAACAGGTTTTTAATTTGATTTATTAAACCACTTTTTTGCATTTCGTATCCCCTGCTCTGTTGCGCATCCATGATATTTTGAGCTTCATTTGCAATTGTTGGAACAAATCTAAATGCCAGCGAGAAAGAAAATGCGTACTCGTAGGGAATTTTCATTGATATAAACGATAGGGCTAAATCGTTAGGGTCCACGGTTAAAAAAAAAATAGAGAACGATGATATCATTATGGCAATTCTTATTATCATGGCAACTGCGTATCCTAAAGATAAAAACAATGTATTTAAAATGATAATTATAAGGAAGAAAAACGACATTCCACGAATGCTCTTTAACCATTGTTTTAATAATTTACCAATTAAAATTAGAGGAATTAAACTCAATAAAATTATTAATAACGGCACGATTTCTGTGAATAATAGAGCAGAAATTGTATAGATTATTGAAAACAATAATTTTGCCCGGGGATCTAATTCATGAATAAAAGTTTCTTTCTTTAGAAATTTAAAAGCATTAAGAAATTCTAACGACATCTAATTCAATCCCTCGTTAATGTTGTCTTTTTTCTTCAATAATTCCATGAGAAAAGCAGTCATGGTATTTTTTAAAAATAAATCATTTGGACTAATAATTCCAATGTCTCTTAAAGCTAAATTAAATTGATGAATTTGGGGTAATAATAAAGAAGATTTGAGACATAAGAATTCATTTGTTAATACTTGATGAGTGGGTCCATCTGCAATTATTTCACCTCCAGACATCAGTATTGTTCTAGGTATGTAATCCATCGCAAACTCAACATTGTGAGTAACAATAATAATTGTTTTCCCCTCTAATCTTTTTTTTTTAAGCAGATTTGTAAAAAATTCGATTTCTTTAGCATCTTGACCTGTTGTTGGCTCGTCAAAAACCAATATATCTG
>JAUXAJ010000069.1 GCA_030620005.1 Promethearchaeota archaeon
GCAATTGATCTTGTTGATCCTTGTAGTTAATGTATTTTCGGTCTTTCTTCGGCTTATTCTTGTTTTCTTTCCAATTTTCAATCCGTTCAGCTAGCGCAAAGTTATAAATGAGGCGGTTTTTTTCCGACAAGATCCACATCAATTCAAGTTGCGAATCGGTTGGAAACACGTGAATTTTTTGCGCTAGATCCATGTAATAAGATAAGGTTTCAATAGATATAAGACATTACAGTGCGATGATTTAATGATTTCTCTTTCTTAACCACTTACTAAAGAGAAGTGGATTTCTTTCTTAAAATTAAAATTACTATTTTTCCTTTTTATAAATATTAATACATTGAAAACGAAAACTTAAAACAAGGAGTAATTATCATGGTAAAGTATACGGGAGGCGAAATAATCGCAAAGTATTTGATAAAAGAAGGTGTGAAACATGTTTTAGGAATTCCTGGACACGGGTGTTTACCTTTAACGGATGCATTCTACCGAAATAAGGATAAAATTACATTAATTCAACCCAAGCAAGAAATGTCAGGAGTGCATTGTGCAGTAGGTTATTATCGCGTTACGGGGAAACCCTTATGTGTATTTACATCTATTGGACCTGGCGCAATAAATACAGCCATAGGTTTAGCAGACGCATTTGTAGATAGTTTTCCTGTATTATGCTTGACAGGAAACACACACACACACATGAGAGGCAAAGGGGTCCTCCAAGAAATTGAGAGAAAAAGAGATTCAGACATGCCTAGAATTTTAGAACCCATTTGTAAACGAAATTGGCAAGTAAGTTCTGTGAGTCAACTACCTACGATAATGCAGCGTGCTTTTAATACAATGCTCACGGGAAGAATGGGTCCTGTAGTAATCGACCTTCCCATGGATGTCCAAGCAGACTCAAGCGATACGGAGATCCCTGAGCCTTTAGAGAGAAGGGCTCCTGGCAGGATTTTAGGAGACCCCGAACAGATTAAAAAAGCAACCGAGTTATTAAAATCCGCAAGAAGACCTGTCATGCTTTTAGGTGGTGGTGTTGTAACATCCAACGCTTTTCAAGAAGTAAAAGAATTAGCGGAAAAAATCGGTGCAGCAGTCGTAGTTACAATGATGTCAAAGTCAGCTTTCCCGAATGACCACCCCCTTTTCTGTTTTTCTGCTGGGAGCAAAGGCACGACTATAGGACTTCACGTTACATCTAAAGCGGATGTAATCCTCGCAGTAGGATGCAGATTTGCTGACGAGACGACCTGTTCTTATAAAGATGGCGTGAGTTTTTCCATCCCTCCTACGAAACTAGTGCAAATCGATATAGATCCTCACGAAATTGGGAAGAATTACCCCGTTTCTGTAGGAATTCAAGGAGACGCAAAAGCCTGCTTAAAACAGATAATCGACGAGTTAAAATCTCAAGGATATTCGAAGGATTACGAAAATACGGATTATTTCAAGGAAATGCAAGAGGAAAAGAAAAAGTGGTTTGAGTTTCTTGATAAGCATCGAGACGATACGAAAGTCCCCGTCATGATTTCTACGGTGCTTCAAGAAGTCAGAAAATTCTTCGATAGAGATGCGATAATTGTCACTAGTTCTGGCAACGTGCAAGCTCAAATGCTCCAAGAATTGGAATTCTACGAGCCTAAAACCTGTATTACTGCGGGTGGATTTTCAACAATGGGATATAGCGTCCCAGCCGCTATCGGTGCTAAATTAGGTGTAATTGATATGAGTCAGCCAAACAGGCAAGTCGTTGCCCTCGTAGGTGATGGAGACGCGTTGATGACAATTTCTGAATTATCTGTTGCGGTTCAATTGGGATTAAAGCACATCTTCTTTATTATCGTGAATAACCACGGCTGGATCGCCATAAAAGACTTGCAACAAGCAGCATTTGGAGAAGATAGAGGGTACGGTACTGCATTTGAAGATAAAAACGGAATTACATATTCTCCAGATTTCGCAAAAATCGGGGATGCATTTGGCTGTTATTCTGAAAAAATCTCTAAAAAAGAAGAGATAATGCCTGCTTTAGAAAGAGCTGCTAAATCAAATAAGCCTGCAGTGATTGAAATTTTAGTGAATCGTGAATTTCCTTTCACCGGGAGTCCCGCAATGGGCTGGTGGGACGTCCCTCGACCAGAATATTTAGAAGAGAGAAGAAAAAAATACGAGGAAGAAATAAAAGGAGAAAAATTATAGTTAGAATGATAGTCATGAAGAAACAATTGAGCACATGGCCGACTATGTCATAACATTCTTAGATAACGGCGGTATCCAGGTGCAATTTAATGTGGTGAACATTAAATGTGTTTTCAAAAATTAAATTCTCATAAAATATAAAAAAAAAAAAGTGATTAAAATTATAGAAATGGTTTTTTATTTAGCTTCCTTCAGGCCTTCTTGGTGGCAGTAGTTTTAACATTTCTAACAATGAAATAGACAATCCAAGATATAACTGGAACAATAAAAATAATGAGCAGCCATAATTCTGCGCTCAAATTTCTTTTTACTGCGTCCTTATAGATGTATTGAGCAAGGTACATGAATAACACTAGCAATGCTACACCGATTATTATGCCTATAACAAAGCCTCCAACGCCTAAGCTAGCAAGACCCATTTCAGATGGTATTGGTCGGTCAAAAACTTGTAATAACGTTTAATTTTCACCTAGTTGTTTTTAATTTCTTTTCATAAATTTTTTGATAAACGCATTAAATTATTATGTTTAAAAAATAAAATGGAATATTTAAATGCTTCCGCACCAAAGGTTAGAGACCTTTGGTACATGAAAAAGATCTTTAAAATTAAATACAGAGAGATAACTTTTTTCTAGATTCTTAAAATAATCTCGTGGTTCTTCACCTATAAGATAATCCAACCCACTACCATTCCGATAATGACCAAAACTAACATTACGATGAAAATGATAAAAGTACTAATAACGGTGTATTTCTGCCATTTACCGGGATTTGCTAAATATGGAGATAAAATAATCTTAAAAGCTGATATCATTATACTTACACCAAAGAGCACGCCCAGTAATGCGTGAACCACCGTTAAGACATCAACGCTCGAAGCTCCCGCTTCCGTTTCGGATAGTAGCACTAAGGAATTTATAATCAGCAAGACTAGTGATATTAATGTAATCGCAATGAACAATAGAGAAACTTGCTTCTTTTCTTTTAAGCTATCCATGATCTTTCCAATGCGCCCGGGAGAAGCTTTTTCCAATAATAGAATGATTAATAGAAAAAAGCATGTAATTGAAAGCACACTTGATAGAGGATGATAAAGTACGTTGATTAGATAATCCACATTTAAAGTTATTTTTTTTATCCAGTCAAGAATGCAACCAATACTAAGCAACAGAAGTCCAAATCCACCAATCAGTAGTATAACAAATGTTAAAGGTTTTGGTTTAGCGTTATTCGCCATGATATATTACACTTCTCACTTCATTTTTATTGATTTATTATATAAATTATTTAATAGCACCTTTTATTTAAAATAATCATTGTTTAATACATTTAGAACAAAAATGACATTTTCGCTTTTTCGATGTAGGTTTGATGACAATCAAATAAAAGTTTTTTTTAAAAAACGTCATTCAATTTTTACCTTTAAAAAATTATTAAAATTCGTTTTAACCTCATGAAACATTATCATAATTTTAAAGTATGTAATTTAGCCTTATTTTATTAGCAATATAAGGAGTGAGTAAAAATGATTAAGAAAACAATAATCGAACTGGTTTTTTTTGGTTTTGGATTAGTTCTTGGGGTTTATTGGTTCATTACCACTGGTAGTTACTTTTTAATTTTTGCTGCTTTGTTATTAGGGCTTTCTATTGGATATATTTTGGGAAATGTGCCTAAATTTTCTTCAGAACATGAAGGATCGTGTAAAAACGACAATTCTGGAATAAAAAAATGTTAATTGGTAATTGCCTATAACACACATGTTAATTAAAAAGGCCTAAAATGAAGATTTTTTAATTGATTAAGCGATTAACGATTAAATCCTTGAAGGCTTGCTCGTCTTTCCAAGACGTGGCGCATCGGATATTATTGCCCTTTTCGTTAATCTGCGTTAGTCCTTTTTCAGTAATTTCAATTCGTAAGGTTTCGATATTAAGTAACTCTTCAGAAAAAGCCAGATAAATAGCAACAGTATCAAACAAAATCGTAGTTTTTTGTTCTTCGTGGATCAGGCTTGTCTGTCTTTTCTTTTTAGCCCATATCTCGAAATTTTCTTTTATTAAATTCACAATAGGATTGTTACAATTCATGATGCGCTTGAAATTTTCACCTGAAAGTATGATATTTCCACATGTATCCAGGGGAGTAATTGTTACCTCCCAAGGTGCCTGAAAAACTTCTTTGCATGCTTGTATGTTGCGAATAATATTATATTCTGGGTGTGGAGAAGGTGACCCTGCATATCCAATTCGAATGCTTCCTTGCATCCCTACAAAACGAGCGTTTTTTGTGATATTAGGGTTAATTTTAAGTGCTTTTGCTATGTTTCCTAATGGACCTATAGCAACGAGCGTCATGAGCTCAGAAGATTCCATTATCATGGAGCAAAGAGCCTCTATGCCATTTTCATGAATAATATTCGGATATTGTGATAAATCATAGTCTTCAATCCAACGAAATAATGTACCTTTTTTACGATTTTCTGGAGGACCAATCCCTATAGGGATATCCGCACGACCTGCCATTTCAAGAAATTTAGCGACAAGCTTAGCCTTAATCGTAGTATCGTCTGAAGCCGTCGTTATTAGTTTAACATCTAGCTCGGGACACTTCAATAATAGGCCTAGAGCCCAAGTATCGTCTATATCATATCCGATGTCGGTATCTAGAATCACAGGAATTTTTTTATCATTCAAATTATGCACACATTAAGAAGATAATTATTGTTTTTATTTTTCTTAATTAAAGCAGAAATATTTATTTTTCGTATTTGTTGTCCAAATTATTTATCTTGATATGATGAAAAATCTTTGTCTAAAGTCAATTTGAGGTTTTTAGAAAGACCAAACTTGCGTGCGTGAAGTTTAAATATATAATCGTCAACTAATTTTTGCTCATCCGTGTAATCGTAATTAATATTGATCATTTTATTTTTAATTATTTTTTTTACTAATAGCTCAACCTTTTCTTTAGTATCGTTGTCAGGCAATAAAAATGGTAACGAATGAATTCCCGTTATTTGAATGCTACTCGTGTTGTTAATTATTCCCTTGGCAAGGTAATTGTAAAGAGAGCTATTTAATAAGCCTAACGCGTATTCAATAGAAATGGAAGGCTCTATTATTGTAAAGCCGATCGCCTTATTAGAATCCCAATAACACCCTTCTGATATGTAACGCGCTGCCAATCGCGAACTAACTCCGCTTATTACGATTCCTTCCACTTCGAAAGGAACATTATTAGGAATATCGTATTTCGGGATTGATTCATCGCTCCACTCTAATGCTTCCATTATTGGTCTATAATATTGGTCGCCTCCGCCTCGTTTCAAGTATGGTTTCCATTTATTTGATTTTAACTCTTCTTTTATAATGATTTTGTGATGCTTCGATGGATTGTTAATTTTTTCATTGCGCTTTTTGAAAATATCTGCTAACTCCGTGCCATCAACTGCGGCTATAAATTTTAAATTGTCGTGAGTGTGCATTCCTATGTAGCCTTTAATGTGGTTTTCCAATTTCGAGGACCTTTCAAATAAATTAATAATGCCTTTTTCCACGGATGAAAAAAATATGTTAAAAGGCAATAAATTGTATTTCTTCTGCTTAAAATTTTGAATAACCTTAGGATCCTTGTATTCTGTTTCGTCCTTTATACTAGGTACGATTCTCATTACATTTTCTTCCCGAATTTCTTTATTTTCAGTACCAGGACATTTAGTAAGTATAATTATCGCTGGACTCGTGCTAACATTTTGGTTATCAAATAAATTACTTGGCCCTAATAAGATTTCGTTGATAATGCAACTGTCAAGAATAAACCTTCTTAATTTTTTATGCGTGCTCAAAGTCAAGAAAGAATCACTGGTAATAAAGCCTAGTTTTCCTCCGTTCTTTAAGCGCCAAATGCTATTTACAATAAACATTGAATAAGTTTCGTGAGCGTTTATTTTTCCATAAATTTTTTTTAATATAGCTCTATTTTCTCCGACATACGAACTAGCCTTATTCAAATACGGAGGATTTCCAACAATTAAATCAAATTCATTGTAAGCCTTTGAATTTATCGATAATAATGTATCTTTTGCTTCAAAAGATACTCCTAAACGCTCAATATCATTTTTATAGGCGGGATTAATATCGTAAGTAAAAATTTGACTTTTTTTTATTCCACGTTCCAATAACCTTTTTACGAATACGCCGGGACCCACACAAGGATCTAATACTTTATGATCCTCTTTAATTTGACCTAATCTTGATATGATATATTCTGCAGTTTTAGGGGGAGTTAGAACTACTCCCAAATCTTTTTTACTTGACACGTTTATATTTTAGCACTTCATGTTGGTGATTAATATTTAATTCGAGAATCTTTCTCTTTTAAGCAAACTATTAGTAGGTCACATAATTTTTTCAAGAGAGAAACGTTTACTTTATCTACTGTATCATTGATTGAATGAATGTGTTTATAAATCTTAACGTCACCAAACCCAACACCTCGAAAGCCGTGCGTCATCAAGTAATAACCATCTGAGTGAGCTCCTAAGATTTTTTTCCTGATATCCGTTAGGAGATTTAATTCCTTGCCTTTTTCGGTAAGAAATTCATATACTTGTTTCTTTACTTTTCTGGATTTTCTACTGACGAATAACGCAATGCTCTGTCCGATCGCGTCGAAATTTATAGCAAGCGATTCTTCCTTATTGATGTGTTTCAATTCTTTAACAAAATGTCGGATTCCTAAACACCCAGATTCTTCGGCTCCAGTAAAGCAGAAACATAAATCATGATTTTTTAATCTATTTCTTGGATCTGAAAAATAATTTAATAATTCGAGGAGTATTGCGATTCCAGATGCATTATCAATTGAGCCAGGCGATTTGTTATTAGTAGAATTAAGGAAATTGTAAATTGTAGCAATTAAATTAATTCCTAAAGGAAATAGGCAAACGAGAAAAAACAATGAAGAATATTGAATTAAAACATAATTTTTAAGAATGACGATAAAAAGGCACGTAAAAAAGGAATATAACCATGCTTTAATGAATTTAACTCGAGTTAGTATCGAAAATCGTTGTCCTTTTGAATCTAAATGAGAAAACAACATTATCGATCTATCATTATCGTATAATTGCGCATTATTGTCCTTTTTTTGAATGTTCTCCCCAGAATTTGAAAGTATAGTAGTATACAAGTTTTGAGACAGCATTTTTTTGCCAATTTTAATTTTTTCTGGCTTTCTAGTAATGATAAGTGCTGGCAAGAAAACGATCACGGTAATAAATAAACTTATCAGGGTAAAAACTCCTTGAACGTTCAAAAGTAAAATCATTAACAGCCAAAAACCAATGGAAAATCCTATTTTTGGATAGATTCTAGAATAAAAAGTGCTAAATTCAAATTCTTGAACGATGGGAACAAGATTTAAATCTTCGATTTTTTTCTTGGCAATTTCAAAAGCTTTCTTTTCTGCGACGGTACCAGACAATCGCGGAAAAGAGAAAGTTTCTAAGTTTTGTTTAATCCGCTTTTCATCGATCATTGATTTCCTAATTTTACTTCTTTAAAGTCTATTTTTAGTAGGAAAATGAATTTGTAATTAAAAAAATAATGATAAGAATAATTATGATGAAATCTTTAATTACAAAAAAGGTATAATAAACATTTTAAAGCTGATGTATCGTGAATGCTCGTGAGCGCTATCTCGCAGTCTTCAATAATGAGAAGCGAAAAAAATTGGATAATATTCCCACGCATGTGCAGTATGTAAGAGAAGAATTTATAAACCTTCATTGGGATGAAATCATGAGAAATTATAATCGGCCATTATTTGATGCCCCCTACTTTGACGCGCCTCTTGCTTTAGGATTCGACGCCGTATTCGCAGGATTTCCCCCTAGCGTTCAATTCAGAACCATCAAAATTGAGGATCGTGATGGAAATAGATTTAGAATAAGAGAAAGCGGTGAACCATTATTATCTGATTCTAATTATTATCAAGGAGGTTATATAGATTCAATAGATATTTTAAACAAATTTTGGACCAAATTAAAGCGAATTGATCGAAGTGATATAATTAGAAAAACAATTTCACGATATGAAAAAATGGCTCCTTCAATTTTTCCCGTCTTGATGGTTGATGGCATTTTCGATCGCGTATGGAAAGCCATGGGTATGGCAAATTTTAGTCGCAATTTCCGGAAAAAAACCAAGCTCTATAGGGAACTAATAAAATTTTACGCAGAAATAACGAAAATAAATATAGAAGGTTTAATTGAAGCCACAGGTGGAAGAAGTAAGATTTTAAATATTTTGGATGATGTGGCGTTTAAAGGTCGATTAATGATTTCGCCAGAGCGATGGAATCAAGATTTTTTACCTTGCTATAAGAAGCTCAATTCAATGATATCCGATGCTGGATTAATCCCCCAAACTCATTCCGATGGCGATATAACTGAATTAATTCCTTCTCTCCAAAAGGCAGGATTTCGCGGATTGCAAGGGTGGGAAGGTGAATGTGATCCTTTTTATATTAACGATAATTTTCCTGATTTCGTTGTTATTGGTTTTGGCGACGTGAGCGATGTTTTACCTTTTGGCAATCCTGAACTGGTGGACTCTCACGTTAAAAATTTAATGGATGCGTTCAAGGAAAATAGACATTTTATTTTAGGACCATCCACGGTAATTTTCAAGGAGATACCTTTAGAAAACATTAAGACTTTCATGAACGCAGCAAAAAAATATGGAGGATATTAGAAAAAAAAAGATTTCACTTAAAAGTTGGTGGATTTAGTCATTTCTTTTTATTTTCTACGAATGTTAAGATTTTTCTCCTAATATTATAACAGTCATTGAACACCATCTTAAAAAAATATGGGTTTAAAGAAAAAAGAAAAATGCAGAAAAAAGAAGGAAATAAAAAAGAAAAATACAGGAAAAAGAAGTAAATAAAAAAATAATATAATAACTTATAAATATTAATAGGCTAATACTTAAAGGAAATTGAAAAAATCTTTTATTTGAAGGTGAAATAAATGTCTGAGAAGGAATATCAATTTATTGCGCTTAAGAAGAAAGGTAAGATATGTATTCTTAGGTTAAATCGTCCTGAGAAAAAAAATGCCATGAGTTTTGAGTTGCGTTCAGAGATTATAGATGCATTAAATACGCTTAAAAACGATAATCGAGTGAAATGTGTAATTCTTTACGGTGGGGAGGAAATATTTACCGCAGGATTCGATAGAGACGAGGTGCAAGCAGTAATCCAAGGAACTGGCGATCTTCAAAAGTTTACAGAATCCAATAATCTTTTTCATCATACAATATTGGGATTTCCTAAACTGCTGATTGCTGCGATAAATGGATACGCTTTAGCTGGTGGTTTTGATCTTGCAGTTCTTTGCCACTTACGAGTTGCATCCAAGAATGCGATGTTTGGTCATCCAGAGATTGGTTTTGGTGCGTGTCCTCTTTTTTTCCCATATAATGCGCTTTTAGGGCGAGGGAAAGCCTTGGAACTCACATTAAATACATCAACAAGGGAAACATTTATTAATGCTGAGGAGGCATATCGACTTAATATCGTAAATAAACTCGTGGAATCCGGAGATGTACTTGAGGAGGCACTTAAAATGGCAAAACAAATCCTTAAATCGCCTGCATTAGCGGTTACTCAATTATTAATGGTAAGTAATATGCTTTTTGATAGAGTCAAAGCGTTCGATACTGAAATAGCAACAATCCTGAAAACTACAAGAGTCGGATGAAAGACCTAAAGAGATCTAAAATTCTTAAAATTTTTTTTATTCTATTTCCCGAAGTTATCAAGTTCTCAAGCTAGTTATATTAGGCCAGTTATAAAGATTTTAAGTTTCATAACAAAGAATTACAATTTACAATTTATTTTCATATATATTTTTAACCATTAATTATTACTCAATTCTTTTATTTATTTCAAGAAAGCCCCATATTTTGCAGAACTGACAATTTTTCTGTAAATATTTAAATATCCCGTGCCTATTTTAGGTGTTGGTTTTTTCCAATTTTTTAATCGATCTTTGCTTTCTTCATTTGAAATTAATAAATTCAATTGACGATTGTCGATATCAATTTCTATTAAATCTCCATCTTGAACCATGGCTATGGGTCCACCTTCAATTGCTTCTGGACACACGTGCCCTATGCAAGGACCCCTCGTAGCTCCTGAATATCGACCGTCTGTTATCATGGCAACGGAATCCTCCAGCCCCATGCCTACTAATATCGCTGCAGGTATCGATAGTTCTCTCATTCCAGGGGAACCTCTAGGTCCTTCGTAGCGTATTACTAATACATCTCCTTCTTTGACTTTTCCTGATATTAACGCATCTTTGATATCTTCCTCACATTCAAACACTTTAGCTGGGCCTATATGATGCCGCATTTTAGGATTTAAAGCACTTTGCTTTACGATTGCCCCCTCGGGAGCTAGATTGCCCTTTAAAACGGCTATTCCTCCTTCTTTTGCTATAGGATCTTCAAAATTTCGAATGATTTGAAAGCCAGTAATCTTTACAATATCAAGATATTCTTTTAAACTTAATCCTAAAACGGTTTTTGTAGACAAGTCTAACACCTTAGATAATTGTTTCATTATAGCTCCAACACCTCCAGCTTCGTGAAACTCAGTAAGATTGTATTCAGATGCCGGTTTGAACTTCGCTAATAAAGGAACGGATTTGCTCAACCTATCAAAATCAAAATGGTTCAAGTCGCCTCCAATTTCGTGCGATAACGCGCACATGTGGAGGATCAAGTTTGTGGACCCTCCAAAAGACAAGGCCACTTTGATAACATTTTCAATCGAAATGTGCGTGATTAAATCCAAAGCTTTTACATCTTTTTTAACCAATTCCATCACAATTTTTCCTGTTTCTCTGCATAAATCTTCTCTTTCCATGCTAACAGCGCTCATTGTTGCACATCCCGGTAAAGAAAGACCCATTGCCTCAACAATGCAGGCCATGGTGTTGGCCGTGCCCATCATGTTACAAGCGCCTGGTGTACAACAAGTCTCCGATTCTATAAGGAAAAATTCTTGCTTAGTTATTTTTCCGGCATTGAATTGACCAATGGCTTCCTTAATATCAGAAGTTACGAATGTTTTTCCCTTAAGTGGTCCATTTTCGAAATATTTTGGCTCCATTATCCCGCCAGTTAAAAAAATTGTTGGGATATTGCATCTCGCAGCGGCCATGAGCATTCCAGGAATGATCTTGTCGCAAGAACATAACATGACCATGCCATCAAAATTGTAAGCTTTTATTGTACATTCTACAGCAGCGGCTATTATTTCTCTTGAAGGTAAGACATACTTGGAAAAATTGCCCGAATTAGCAATTCCGTCACAGATCGCAATATTTGAAAACTCCATTGGAGTTCCACCCATTTCTTTTATGCTCTCTTTAACGATCTTGCTCAATTTCCGTAGGTGAATGTGTCCAGGATTAATTTCGTTCCAAGAATTCACAATCGCGATTCTTGGTTTTTTCAAATCATCGTAAGAGAAACCACATCCATGGTAGAGAGCTCTTTCGTATGCTTTTATGGGGTTTAAATCTTCATTATCAAATGACATTATGACAATTAAAAAAAGAGAATTTAAATAATTTAGGGAGTATAAAAATGAAAGAGAATTTTAATTATTATTTTTGAGCTTCAGACATAGATATTGCAATTGTTTTTTGCATTTTATGCCACTCCTGGTTTTTCTCTGTATCCTATGGTAGGGATTGCGTTCATGATCGAAGGGATTTCTCCTGCTAAAGCCCGCGATTATTTATATGAACATCATTCAATCTTTTCTGGTGGCGGTCATTATCATGCTCAAACTATAGGAGCTATACTTGGTATTTATTCTAATGGAGGTAGAGTTCGAGATTTTTCCTCGATTTTGATTTTATTTTGAACTAACAAATAAATTACCATGGATATTAGTATTAATATCACGAGCATGTAGAAAGCTAAGAGAATGGATTCTGTCGCAATTATTCCAGCGATAATCGGTCCCATTAAGAAATTCAGTCCTACTATTGTTTCATAATAGACGCTGGCTTTTGAATCACCACTAGATATATTTTTAATAACGGTTAATTTAAAGGAGAAACAATAGAGAAATCCACAATTAATTCCTATGATTGCGAAAACAATTCCACAGACGATGAGACTCTCAGTTAAACCAATTATGAAAAAAACTATTCCGAGAATTAGGAATACGAAGGGCATGACTCTTTTTAAAGATTTAAACGATAGTGACATTGCTAATGTCACTAAAATAGTTTGGGCGGACATCCTTATAAAGTTAAATAAGTAAGTCGTAAATAATTCAAACTTCAAATTGGTTGCTTTCAAGGGAAAAATCAGCCCAAATGACCCTAATAAAAAAGCGAACAACCCGAT
This sequence comes from Promethearchaeota archaeon, assembly GCA_030620005.1. The sequence goes on from JAUXAJ010000069.1 coordinate 12,636, forward strand.
AATAAATAGAGGGATGAATAATGGAAACTTGATAATTCTTTTTTCGGAATTTAATTTCAAATTTTTCTCATCTGAGTTTTCGTTTTTTAAATGTGTTGACGATTTAGGTTCTTTAAAAAAGATTAAAACAACAAATCCAATAAATGTTTGAATCAATGCAATATCAAAAATTAATAATATATCTGAAATGACAAATAAAACAAAAAAACTCAGTAAATAACCGAAAATACCCCCAAAATTCCACGAAAAACCGTAATTTCGGTTTATTTTATCTATATTTACACCTTCTTGAGCTGCTATTTTAGATACGGCATTTATAAGAACCGGCCAGCATATTCCCAAAAATATACCGTCTAAAAACAAGATTAAATACGTAAAAATCGGATTAAGACTTATTTGAAATCCAATTTGTACCATTAAAAATCCTCCAAATGAAACGATTAAAGTATTCTTCATTCCAATCTTTTTCGGAACATTTCTAAAAAGATAGGGGGAAAATAAATAAGATAATGCGGTTGCCGAGACGATAAAGCCTATTTGATCCGGACTTAAAAGAGTAGAAAAATACAGCGGAATCGCCAAACCAACCCCAAATGCCATTGAAGCTCTAATAAACGCTAAAACATAAATTGGAAATATTTTAAAGTCAAAATCTTTCATTGCTAAAATTATCAAACTTAAAAAAGGTATTAAGATAAGTAAAGAAAGGAAGATAAACTTTTTTAAAAAAAGTTTTACAATAGCTCAAACGACAAGTTCAAGTTAATCCGTGAAACAATTTCAGTTAAATTTATTAAGGTCTTTTTTTAACTTTAATTTATCTTAAAAAAAATAAAATAAAATAAAATAAAATCGTGAAAAAAAATGTCAAATGTAAATAAGGAATTCTATGAATTCGGAAGCAGAATGTACTTGATTGCGATTCTGACATTAATAACTCTCATAGTTGGAATAGTTGGTTGGTTCATTAATATAAATACCGTAATTATCGTGGTAAATGGGATATTAGGTTTTATCATATTTATCATTTTCCTCTTAGTGTTAGGAGACATAAAATCTGCGGGAAAAATGCTGAATAATGATGAATTACTCAGTTTCCGTTCTAAATTTATAGCTGGTTATATTATAAAATTTATCGGAAATCTCATTTTTGCAGCTGTAGCCGTGTTCTTGATTGCCATGCTTTTGGGTGGTTATTATTATATCGGAGCACTCTTAGTGGCTGGTATTATCGTGTTTGTTGGAATAATTATTTTATTAATAGGAGCAATATTACTAATTCTTGCTTGGAGTAATTTAGAATCCTTTTTTTCCCATAACATGGATCTATTTCCGCAAAACATCGGTTATGACTCTAAAAATGGAGCACATAAGTGTAAAATCGCCGCCATCTTAGACATAACAATAATTCTCATATTTGTTGGAGATATTTTAAGAATGATCGGATACTTCAAATTAGCAGCCTTAAAGAATTTAGTTGGCGCTCCAGCACCACAAACATACGCACAACAAGCTCCAGCTCAGCCAGCATACACGCAACCCCCAGCACCTGCAGCAACAAGTAATTTTTGTCCGAGTTGTGGAAGCGCTATAACTCCTGGAATTAAATTTTGTCCGAGTTGTGGATCAGAAATATAATATCTCTTTAATTTTTTTTTTTAAAAAACTTTAAATTTTTTATTTTTAAAAATAAATTTAATTTCATTGCCCAAGTTGTATTGCAATATGAAAACCATCGGAAAGTTAATATAGAACTCATTAAACTTTTAAAATAAGGTCTTTATCATCGTAAAAATATTTTCCAAGAAATAAAATTAAAATATTGGATTATTACTAGTGATATAAACACAGAAAGAACGTAAGTTTTTATCTTTTTTTAATTTTTAACATTCTTCTGCTATTTTTTTTAGTTTTCTATTAATTTCTTGCATTAACTTCCGTGAGTCCTTATCGTCCAGTTTAATATCATTTTCAGACTTTAAAATACTAAAATCGTCCTTATTCAGTCGACTTTTCATGTGTTTTATTGTCCAATTGATTGCTTTTTCTATCAATTCACATCCATCGCCACCAACGAACTCTGGTAAATAATGTTCTACAAGAAAATCATTCAAGAAAAATGTGCGAACAAACAAACCTTTCGGGTCCAAATTGCGGTACATGAAGGAGAGACGACCAGGGGAAACATCCTCTACGATATTTTTACCTGCTTTTTGAATCTTCTTATATACTGGTAGCCATCTCTCGTGTCCCATTGGTTCTCTTCCCGCTCCAGGCACCCACTGGATTCCCGTAATTGATGGTTCTGCTAATAAATCATCTAAAAAGGGAAGTTGATTGGGTCCATCTAAATGATAAATTGCGTAATCCATGTGTTCTGCTTGAGCAATAATGTCAGGTAACACAAATCTTCTAAACCATTTAGGCGAAATCATGGCACAAAAATCGCATTGTATTGGATACCATCGTTTTTTACATCAAACACCTAACCAAGCATTACAACCATCATTATAATTCTCAATTATTCGTTGAAGGTCGTCGTATACCTTTAAAAGTTTCTCTAATACTATTGCACGACAAGTATCAATGATATTCGGTCTCCGTTTCATCGTGAGGATTAATTTCTCTGGTCCTAAAAAAGAAGATAATATATCTAAAACACTTCCCAAATCAGTCATGGATACTTGATACTTTCCCTTTGAATGTTTTGCTGCGTACTCCGTGATGCGAAGTAAACGCGAATACCACTCGTTGTTTGCATCGAGCTTAACGCTTTCTAGTAATGAAAATATATCCTCAGGGGCCGTTGGACGACTAAACCACATGGTTTGAGTTTGGAACTTCGGTACCACACCTAAAACTGCGGCCATTATTCCTGCACCGTAATTAGGAAAATAGGATGGTATGCTTTCACCTCCAAAAAATGCACTTGGTGCTTTTTTTTCGAAAATATCAATGCATTGCTCAATGTTATCATAATTTTGGGCTAATCTCCAACTAAACGCTAAAGATTCTAAGAGTCCTACTAGAGAACTCCCCTTGCGTGGAAAATAATAAGAAATGACGGGACGATCTATAATTTCATGGTCCCACCAAGCTTTTAATCGTTCTTTAGCTTCCTTAAGATCTTCTTTCAAGAACACGGTAATATTTCACGTTTCATTAAATAGTAGTTTTTTGTTTATCATGATTAATTGTTAATTGTTTTTATTTATTTTTTATTTATTATGTTATATGATAAAAAATAACTATAAATAAAATAAGGATGAACATATAACTAATTTTTAAAATTTAATTTAATAATTCATTTATTTGGTATCGTTTTAATGAATGCTAAAATAAATAATACAGACAATATTGAAGAAATAGAATATGGCGACTACAAAGGATTTGAGCAAATAGGTTATCATAGAATACTTGGTAACGGCTATTTTAACATGATTTATTCGATAATACTACTATTTTTTGCAATTGCCACGCAAGCGTTAATTCCAGTGGAATCATGGGGGATATCCCAGGTAATCGCATCACTCTTTTTATCAATATATACATTTTGCGATTTTGGTTTAAATCAATCGTTGGCTCGTTTCATAGCGGAATATCGCGTTAAAGATCTTGAACGGACTAAACAATATATTAGATTATTCATTTGGTTTCAAGCATTTTCAGGGTTAGGTCAAATTACAGTAATTTCAGTCGTAGCAATGTTCTTTTTCAATGAAACTAACTATGAATTCATGATATGGCTTTTTCTTTTTTATTCTTTAATCCAATATCCGGGATGGCTATCTGTTTTTTCCGAAGCCTTAAAGGGATTTCAACGGTTTAACAAAGTAACGAGAATTGGTATTGCCAGCGCTTTATTTCAAATCTTTACTTACCTTTTATGCTCTCAGATTGGTCTATATTACGGAAAAGCTAACCCTGCCATAGGCCCTATCATGGGATGTGCAATAGGGATAATAATTGGCTCATTTGTCGACGATTTTTTAAAGTTGTTGTTTAGTGCTAAATTGTTTTCTGACGTTGCCAAAGAAATGGGATTTGAATTTCGAGAATTATTTGTGCTCGATATTTCGAGGGAAGTGTTTACAGAAAGCTTGAAATATGGCGTTGGAGTAATGGGATTCATTTTTTCGTATCAAGTTTTTGATTCGATAATCATGATCATCTTAATAAATTATCTCCCGGGATACACATCGCTTGTTGGAATTTTATTTTTCATACAATCCTTAGTGCTCTTATCAGAGTTAATGGTGTATACATTTGTGTTTAATGCTACGCCCGCTATTTCTGAAGGATATTTTAACAACAAAGAGAAATATACTAAGTGGACTATCTCAAACACATTAAGGACAATCGGTCGTTATAACGCCATGTTCTTGCCAATTATCATAGTGATTTCACCAGGTCTTTATAAGAGTCTATGGCCTCAAAATTATGCCATATTTGTGGAAGTCTTTTTTGTAATCATTATACGTACAATAAGTTTCCAACACACGAGTATTAATACGCCTATTTATTTCGGGACAGGACATCTTAAAGCTAATGTAATAATTACACTTATCGAGAGCATTATTCAGTTCACTGGAGTACTTATTTTAATTAACTTGAACATGGGAATTTGGGTCTTAATTTGGCCAAATCTAATTGCTATTTGGTTTAAAATGTCTGCTTCATATATTTATATTCATTTTAAAGTCATGAAATTCAAAATTAATATTTGGCAAACATGGGTCTCCACTTTCTTGGCCGGAGCTGTTTATACCGTTATATTATTTGTTAGTACAACGATTTGTAATATATTTCTTGGAGCATTTCTTGGACCTCTATTAATTTATGGATTATTTTTTGTTTTGGCCATATTTTTACTGCCTGGACCGTTTTTTTTTTTCTTTTGGGGATTATTTGGAGGATTTGACGCAAATACACTAAGAGATTTTGAAAGGGCTAAAGAACTTGCTGGCTCAGCAAAACGAATGGCAAGATCGTGGTACAAATATGCCGCATTGGGTTCAAGTAAAAGTAAATTATTTGGGAAACATCCAATGGATTACGAGGGCGTGGCCAAAGAAATTAACGAGTTAATGCTAATAAAAATGCAAACTGACGAGAAATTAAAATCAAAAGCATAACAAAAATTTAAATTTAAATAAAAATAAGAAATAGTGAGCGTGATTGAATGAAAATGTGTAGATATAAAAAGGCATTAATATTGGGAATAATACTTTTAATAGCAGTTATTTCGACAAATGATTTTATCGTTCCTGTGAAAGGCGCAACGCGAGAAGATATGCCCGAGGCAAATGTGTTACTACTTTGTAGAAGAGGCACGAACCCAATAACTGTTGCTCTCGGCTTAGACGATAAAATACAGGTTACTAAGGTTGTCAAAAGTTATACCGCCTCTGACGATTTGCGTGCCGTAAATTTTGCTAACATCGATGTTGTAATTATTGACAGTTTTTTACCAGAAGGTAGCGATTTAGCTTATCTCATTAGTCGTATATCCTCTAGTAAGGCAGGAGTACTTTTCTTCGGCGGCAAGTATCCAGAAGCTTCTGTAAAATCATTTTCTAGGATGCTTCCTGTTGATATCGATCCGTACGAAGTTCAGAACGACGAATATTTTACCGTTGAATTATCTGAGGAACAAGCAAATTTGGCTGATATGTATAAGACAACCTATTCAATGTTCGCGACTCGAATAGCGTGGACATCAATGACCATCATGTACGACAGAACGATTACTTATGGTACAAAGTCGAGTGCCGTAACCATCGCGGAAATCACGGGGACCAGTGAACCCGTAATATCATTTTGGACTTATATGGGATCAAAAGTATTTTATATTTCGATGGGAACCATTGACGATTGGAACGATAATTTTGACGATTGGGCTTATTTCAATTATTTAATGTATATTATCGTTTACAGTCTTTATGGATTGGAGCCAGAACAAATTGAAACTTACAGAGAATGGCCTTGGAGCCCAATCCCGCATTTAACGGAAATAATTATCTGGATTGGTTTTTTAGTATTCTTATGGGTGTTTAACTTCGTCTTTTTTTTGAAGGTGGGTAAAAAAAAAAAGTCGGCTAAATCAAAGGAAAAAACTACAAAAAGTACCGTACCAGATAAAGAAAAAATTTAAAACAACAAGAAATTAAAATTTTTTTATATTTCTTTTAGCTTTTAACTGCTTGTATTACTCAATAGGATATTTAAATCCCCACTGAGAGCATAATGCATCCAATGTTTTCATGATCTCCAGTGTCTCGTCTAATGGCATGATATCGCTTTCTAATTTTCCAGCATTTAAACAATCCATTACCTCCCTTGCTTCGTAATTATAACCTAATGATTCGTAAGGAACTTTT
>JAUXAJ010000240.1 GCA_030620005.1 Promethearchaeota archaeon
ATTCAATTACCCTCTTATTTTAAAGAATATGAAGAACTAAATTTGTCATTATTAAATGAACTACTAGCGAATGTAATAAGCGGGGCTGACGATTTATTAGCAGCTTTGATCATTGATCTTGATGAGTTTATAATTGCTCAAGATGTAGTTGAGGGTTTTACAGAGGAAATAATGGATATTATTTTGAGTTTAATCAAACCTATAATAAAGAAAGCTAGAATAGTTGCGGAAACATCTTATGGAAGTGGAACTCTTGACACGAATACATTTCGATTGTTTTATTTAGAATTAGGAGGGGCTGTTCCAGTCTTATTAGTTTTAATAATGGGTCCATATACTGATATCGATAAAATTATCCCTTATTCTTATATAATTGCTGAAAAAGCATCATTAATTTTGAGCAAGAGAGGAACATCATTATTTATGCCAAAATTGCTTGAAGGTGGAAGGTTAATGCTTTCTCCCTCAGATGAGACATCATTGAGTATAGCAAATGTGAACCAAATAATCATAATAGGGGCAGAAAAGAGTGGAAAGAGCTCCATAGTAGACATGTATGTTTATGGAGAATTTCAAGAAGATTACAAGCCTACAATTGGTCTCTCAATTGTTAATAAAGAACTACAAATTTCTAAATGGATTAAAATGATATTCTATTTATTCGATATGGGTGGATTAAAAACTTTTGCTAAAGTGCGCAAACATTATTATAACATTTCAAAAGCTAAAGCTGTGTTAATAATATTTGACTACTCAAGAATTGATACACTTAACCATGTTAACGAATGGATAGAAGAAGCCCAATTTTACATTAAAGATACATCCGTACCATATATTCTTATTGGAAATAAAATTGATATAGTTGAAAATCGGGGTGATATACGGGGAAGAGCAGAAAAATTTGCTAGCCAATATAATTGCCTCTTTTTTGAAACATCTGCTTTAACAGGAGAAGGGATTGACGAATTATTTACTTATATCGCTTCAAATATTTAAAAATGCTCGTTATTAAGATTTTTAAGAAATCTTAAAAATTAAGTAATGCCGCAATTTTTGAGCTTGTCTTTTATTTGTTTTGCTTTTGTTGAATGTTTTTTAAATGTTTTCTAAGAACTACTAAATTTAGCTTCACATTGGAGCAATTATGTGTAAAATTGTGGTTGAATATATCTTTAAACTCGAATTTGCACGTAGCAGAATTGAATTTCTTGTTAAATAAAATTTTTTATCCCAAGAAATAACGAGTAATTTCTGTTGGCTGATTAAGATTAACTTCATTTTAATTTCGCCTTTATAAAAAAGTATTAGAACATCCTTAAACCAAATAAAAATTTAAGAAAATAAAATAGTAGTATTTAAAATTATCTAATTAAATGGATTTATATATATAAAAATTATATGTAAACTTCAGAAGATTTTGATTTAAAAAAAAAATAGTCTATTAGATTAAAACTCCATTTAAAATATGATTTAATAATAAATAATATTAAGAGAAAAATAAAAATGTCAGAATTTTTTGAAAACTTAAAAAAAGTGTATGGCGATTGGGGTAAAGTAGTAAATATTAATGGTTTCATGGAAGAGGTTAATAAGAACTTATCTGAAAATGGTTTCAAGAAAGAAGATTCAAGACTGGTCTTTAGCGTTTGTCCTGATGATGTGAATCGACTTTATGAGATTCAAAATATCGAAAATGCCTTAACAAAAGAATATAATGGAGAATTTCATTTGGGTGGTCTTGGGGCGTATCCAATGGGCGGTGTTTCAGGTATTATAGCGGCGAGTCATCATCCTCCTGACGATATGTCTAATGGAAATCGCAAGCATGGAAATTTAATCTTTTTCATAAGTCCCCACATGGGTGTTATTAAAAAGGACGACAAATTAATTTATGGTAAGATAATAAGACCTGGACAAGAAAAAATTACTTCTTCTTGCGGTGCCATGATGGGCTTTTTGAGCCAATTAAAGCAAGATGGTAGTCCAGAAAATTTTAAGATCGCACCTGATCCATCATATACAGATCCAACGAGAATTGTCTTGCATAGCGATCTAATTAATAATTACTCCAAAGAACTTAAAAACATTCTTTCAATCAGGGACGATAATGAACAAGTTTTAGAGTTATTTAAATTGAATTACGATGTTGTCGTCAATAAAAGTAAGGAGATAATTAAACTGTTTTTGGAGAAAGAAAAAGAACACTTCAAAGGGAAAGTGGCTTTAATCGCAGGCATTACGGTGAATGTTCCATCAATGGATCACTTTATCTTGAAAGAAATTACATGCCCCATGAATTAATTGTAGTAGCCCAAAAAAAAGGAATAACTAAATATATTAAAAATTTTTAATAATTTCTATTTTTTTTATTACCCACATTGAGGAACATTTGGATAAAACTAAAAGTAAATTATTTCTTTTTAAATAATTTAAGACCTAAAGAGATTCTCACGAATATCTTTCGGCAGTTGTCGATGAATGAGGAAACGATCTCCGAGAGGAAAGAATCTCCTTCCTTTAGGAAGGAGTAGTTCAATTTCAAAATAAGACAATTATCTTTATTAATTCTTTTAATATTTCAATTCTGGAATTCTTTCTATATAATACGTGTTTGCTTCTTGAAAGTAGTTTGCAATAATTGCATCAATTTGAAATCCAAATCCATAAATAACTATTAGCAAAATGAGCGTGCATATTAGGGGATATAAAAAATTGTCAGAGATCTTTATTTTTTCGGGAGTAACAATGTCTATAGCAACAAAAATGATCCCAAGCACGATTGCTAGAGTTAATCCAACGAAAAAAATTGAAGTAATGAAAGTAAAAAAAAAACCAGCGAAAGAACCTTCCCAAGATTTTTCGGGCTCCCATTTTATTTTATGCTTTCCGATTTTCTTACCAAAAAAAGATGCAAACGAATCTCCAAAACACAGGACGCAGAACACTCCAAACATGCAGGTAATGGGCAAGAAAATCGTTGATATGAAGAGGCCGAACATGAAAAAATAGTAATCGCCAACATTTTCTTGCTCAGAAGTTCGTAGCGATTTGACGAATAATTTACGCATTGGTATGCCCTTCTTAGGATTTAGCCTGAAATACTCGAGAATTATTACGAAGGGCATCACGATCGTGTAAAAAGTCATGATTAAAAATTCTAGCGGATGCGGAAAGTATAAATCGGAATCGTATACAAAATCTATATTGAGCTCTCGTAGAATTGGTAAGCTTTCCCACAGTGGATGTTTTACATCTGCTCCGAATTCAGGTTCAATTTTTAGAATTTCAATCATTATAGCGTTGTATATAATTAAAAACAGAAATGTACCACCAAACAAGAAAAAATGAAAGAATTTTCTTAAATATTCGTGAAGATGACTTTTTTTGCTTTGAAAGTCGTGATCTATATTTCTAATAACTTGTTGTCTATGAAGAACTCTATTATCAACTAAATTATAAACGCTAAAAACTCCAATAAAACTGCAATAACCAATAATAAGGATTAAATCTAAAGGAAATCGAATGTCAACATTATAATAGTACCAAAAATTACATGCAACAAACAATATTAACAAAATATCGCAATAAATCTTTTTTTTGATATCTTTCGAAAATTTTACTATTTGAACTTGTAAATAGCATAAAAAACCAACAAGACCAGCCAAAATTATCAATGATAAACTCGATGCCATTATTCAAAAAGTAGATTAGTAAATATTAAAAAAAATAGAATTTAATTTAATATTAATTTAATTAGTTTTTTGTAAATAACATGAAAATCGACGATTTAAAGGTAAAAAAAGGGATTCAACCAAACAAGCAAGACGCGTTGTTGATTGTTGACATGCAATACGATTTTATCCCGGGGGGTTCTTTGCCTGTAGAGGGCGGAGATTTAATTGTTGATGATATTAATAAAGTTGCCAAGAGATTTAAAAAAAGCAGCGCAGTTATTGTTCTAACGCAGGATTGGCATCCAAGGAATCATTTATCTTTTGCTAGCAATCACGATGGTAAGAACCCTGGCGATGAGTATAGTTCTGAAGATGGGGCTATTGGGCCAGTTTTATGGCCAGATCACTGCGTGCAAGGAACTAAAGGAGCAGAATTTCTTGAAAAATTGAACGTGGAATTAGCAAACGCGATAATAAGAAAAGGGATGAATCCTAAAGTAGATTCATATTCTGGTTTTCTTGAAAACGATAAAGAATCAGAAACTGGGCTGAATGGATATCTTGAATCCTTAAACATTGAAAGAGTTTTTATATGTGGATTAGCGTTAGATTATTGCTGCTATTCAACGGCCATAGATGCCGCTAATTTTGGTTTCGAGACGCATTTCTTTGTTGATTTAACTAAGGGAATTGACTTGCCACCTGGAAACTTATCTAATGCGTTAGAAAACATGAAGGAAGAAGGAATTATTTTCGTCAATAAGGATAGTTTTGAGTAGAAAAAAAAATTGTTTATTAACTTAAAGAAATCATGAATAGCAATTTTCCTTACAAATCTGTTTTGATCGTCTGTAGCGTGAATGTTGCTCGCAGCCCCATGGCTGAGGGTTTTTTAAGAGATTATTTTAAAAAAAAAGAAATAGATGTTGACGTGTTTTCTTGCGGAGTAGCTTCTCATGCTAGGGACGGAATGTTAATATCAATGGACGCAAGACTGGCAATGAAAGAAGTTGGAATTCAGCTTTCAGACACATCCCTTTCTGTAGATGTAAAAAAGCATCTAGAACTTATAAATAAAGCGGATATGATACTCACCTTAACAGAACAACATAAAGAAGAAATCGTGAAATTAGATGGAGCTCGCGAAAAGGATATATTTACACTCAAAGAATTTGCTGGTAAGAGCGGAGACATTGAAGACCCTTCGATGAAAGGGATAGAAGGTTTTAGAAAGTCTAGAGACGAGATAAGGAGTTGTTTAGTAGAAGGGCTGAAAAAATTTGAGTGTTAATCATTTTAGTTCACATTAAAAATAATAAGTTTATAATAAAAATAAAGAAGTTAGTATATAAATAGGGTCAACTATCCACCGACACGAAGTGATCGGTGGGCTCGAAAAGTACCATCCTTCAAGCCCAGTTGATTAGCCTCAGCCACCATCTGCGAACCTTCGGCTCGCACTTGACGGGGCTACGTTATCGCGGAATGCATAGGTACTAAGATACATCGGGATGCTCCACAAGTCCCATACACTACGGTCAGGGGTTAAACAGTTCTGCAGGGTTAGGAACAGTGCTTCTGACAACCGAAGGGAAACCTTCTGGAAACCCGTGATAACATTGGCGATGTGGACCACTCCTTCGGGAGGCGGGCTTTATTTTAGCCTGCAAACCAATGAAATAGAAAAAAAATGAAAAAAAATGAGTCAAACGGTATTCGTGATTAATCACCACGGGAAACCCCTCATGCCAACTACAACGCGCAAGGCTCGACTCTTGTTAAAGCAGGGAAAGGCACGGATTTTTCGGCACGACCCGTTCTTTGCCATTCAAATGCTCCACAGATCAAGCGACCAGGGGGTTTTCTTGACAAAAAGACTATAAAAAATGATTTTAATAAAAACTTAAATCAGTGAAATAATCGTGATCGAGTATATATTTTTGGCAATAATTCACGGCTTAATTGAGTGGTTACCGATATCATCTTCGGGCCAAGTAATGATTATCGCAATCAATATCTTCGGAATTTCTCCCGAGAATGCTTTTAGCCTTGCAATATGGTTACGTCTAGGAACTACTTTTGCCGTATTATTAAGATTTAGAGATGATTATGTTAATATTGTAAAATCCTGTGCTCCAAAACTTTTTAAGGTGGAAGAAATAGATATTAAAAAAAAAAACTGGATAATTTATAGCACAATTGGAACAGCTATTACAGCTTTACCTCTATATCTCGTATTTACATTCGTTATAGGTAATGCGTTTACCGGAACTCAAGGAGACTTGATAACTTTAATTATTTCAGGGATGTTAGTTGTAACTGGAGTGATTTTGTTGAAAACTAAAAAAGATTATGGAAATTTTGAAATTAACGAGGTTTCTAAAGAGGATTTAAAAAAAGACAGCATTTTTGCGGGCTTGGTTCAAGGTATATCAGTCTTACCGGGTATTTCGCGGTCAGGAGTAACTGTTTCAGCAATTCTTCTCGAAAAATACGATCAAAAAAGCGCTCTTAAATTAAGTTTTTTAATTTCTGTGCCTGCAGCTCTGGCATCAATAGTAGTAGATGTGATTTTTGGAAACGGTTCTGTAGTGGGAATTTTAGATCCTATTACAATATTAATCATTACTTTAATCAGTTTTGGTGTAGGTTATTTATTCATGGAGATTTTACTGAAAGTCGCTGAAAAAATCAATTTTGGATACTTTTGCGTTTTTTATGGCATTATCTCTCTTGGTGTCTTAATTCCTTTCATCATAACATCATTCGTTTAACGATTGGATATGTAGTTTCAAAAGATTTTTTCTTTATCTTCTTGCTAAAAGAAGCAATAAAAAATTTTCTTTTACACCTATTTTGAATTTTGAATTTTTATTATTATCAATTGTGAAAAACAAACTATTAAATAATAGAACTTGTATTAAAAATTTTGGAATGATAATGACTTATTTTACTCACGATTAAGGGTAATCAAATGGAAAAAACATTCTGATTGTAGACGATGATGAGGGCATCTGTAAAACTCTTTCTCTCATATTAAACAAGAAAGGATTTAAGACAGACACGGTAATGACTGGAAAAGAAGCGATTAAATTTATAAAAAAAAGATTTTACAATATATCCCTCTTAGATGTGAAATTGCCCGATATCGAAGGAATGGAACTTATTAAATGTTTAAAGGAAGTTTGGGTTGATATGGAAGTAATGATGATAACCGCCCATGCGACCATGGATACGGCAATACATGCTTTAAACGAAGGAGCATGTGCTTTTATAACTAAACCGATTAATATGGATGAGCTATTTTTTACAATTAATAATTTTCTTGAAAAACAAAGTTTAATGAGAGAAAAAAAAAGCCGAGGATGCTTTGGAGGAGAATGAGATGCGGTTCCGGACATTAGCCACATTTTATAAAATTTGAATTTCTCGATAACGGGATTGGAGTTCCAGATGTAATGAAAAAAAGAATTTTTCTCAGAGGATATAGAAAGGATAAATTAGTCAAAGGAATGGGATTAGGATTATCTCTCGTTAGAAAGATAATGGAAATTTATAATGGACAAATATGGGTCGAAGATATTGTCAAGGGAGTCCATTCCAAAGGAAGTAATTTTATAATACTAATCCCAAAACCATGATAAATCTTTTTTTTATTAAATATGCATAAACCCTCACTCTATTCTGCTCAGTGAAGTAGTATTATTAATTAAATAGGATTTTAAATTTTTCATTAATTCAATAAGAATTAAATTCATAACAATCCTAATAATTACTTATGAAATCAAATAATAAAAAATTTACTAATTTAAAAGAATTATAAAATCGAAATTACATAGCATGATTAAAATTGAATAAAATTCAAATAAATCTGAAAGAAATTATTAAAGCCAATAAAATTATAATTTATGGATTTGTCTTCTCAATAATATATTTGTTTATTGAAGGTATTGTGGATACCTATGTATTTGGATTACACGATAATCTTTTTCAGGGCATTTTCACAGTAGAGCCCCATGAAGTAACTTTGCATTTTTTAATAATAGGGTCAATCCTTGGAATGAGCATCACTAGCCAAATTTTGATTAATAAACAAAGCAGAACCCAACAAAAATTGAAAGAGAGTGAACAATGGTATTCCACAACGCTTAAAAGTATAGGTGATGCTGTGATAACTACGGATACAGGTGGAATTATTACTTTCTTAAATGCAGTTGCAGAAACTTTAACGGGATGGAAATTAAAAGAAACACTTGGAAGGCCCGTTGAAGACGTATTTAGAATTATTAATGAATTGACACGTGAACCAGTTATAGGTCCTGTTGCAAGGGTTATTAAAGAGGGTATGATCGTTGGATTGGCAAATCATTCAATCTTAATAGCAAAAGATGGTACAGAAATACCTATTGATGATAGCGGGGCACCAATTGAAGATGAAGATGGAAATTTACTGGGGGTAGTATTGATCTTTCGTGATATTAGAGAACGAAAGAAGGCCGAGGAGGTTTTTAAAAAAGCAGAAAGAGCCCGTCACGAGAAATTGACTGTTTTAAAA
>JAUXAJ010000275.1 GCA_030620005.1 Promethearchaeota archaeon
GTATTCTTCTTTATATCCTTTAATAAACGCTTTATAACAGAGATCAGAATCTTTTCCGTGGGAAGAAATTAATACTATCTTAAAAAGATGAAGATCAACGCTTTTATCTTCAATCGAATCTGAATATTCGTGAAGATCAAAATCTATTAAAAAAATTTTCTCATTTTGAGTAATAATTATATTGGAAGTGGTTATATCCCCGTGGATGTGTCCATTCTCATGCAAAATTGCGATGTATTTACCAATTATTTTGAAATATTTATTTTTTGTAACGTCGTCGAGATTTTCCAGAATATCTTTCAATTTATCACCCCTGATGAATTTCATAACAATTGTTGAATTTTGAACATCAATTTCGTACACTTGAGGAACATTTATTCCGTAATTCTTAACTCGTATTAACGCACGAGCTTCGTTTAATGTGCGAACGCTTCTAATCTTCTTATCAATCTTTTCTAAACGATATTTTTTTGGAATCCTATATTTGAACATCACTTCCTTATCAAACCAAGATCCACGATAAAGACTTGCTTCAGCACCCTTTCGAATTAGTTTTTTTTTAATAACGGAATAATCTTCCATGTCACGACCTCCATGGTATCGTGATTTCATTCATTCTTTCTTTTGGCTTAATAATTGTTTCAGAAATGTCGTGGCCACCTTCCACTTTATACCTCAAAATACCTGCCCATCCAATCATTGCACCGTTATCACCGGCATACTTTAAAGGTACTACTTCAAACCTTGCATCATGCTCTTTACTTATGTATTCAATCATGGATTGTAACCTCTTATTTGCAGCAACTCCTCCAGTTAAGAGTACTTCTTTTTTCTCAGTATGAGCCAAAGCTCTTTCAGTAACCTCTGATAACATCGCAAATGCCGTTTCTTGTAATGAATAAGCAACATCCCTTAAATCGTAATTTTTTCCAAATTCTTCAGATTCAATTAATCGCTTGGCAGCAGTATAGATACCTGAAAATGATAAGTTCATTCCCTTTACTACGTACGGTAGATCAAGATACTTGTTAGACTCTAAGGCCAATTTCTCTATTTTGGGTCCACCAGGATGAGGGATTCCTACATCTCTAGCGATGGAATCAATCATGTTTCCTATTGGTAGATCTAAAGTTTCGCCAAAAATTTGGTATCTATTCGATTCGAATGCGCTCACGATTGTATTACCTCCTGAAACGTAAAGCATCAACGGATCTTCAATTTTACACATGAGCCTTCCAATTTCAATGTGAGCAATACAATGATTTACCCCTACTATAGGAATCTTTAAGAGCTGACTCAACATTCGCGCACTTAAAGCCCCTATTTTCAGCACAGGGGCTAAACCTGGACTCTGGCTAAATGTCACTAAATCAATATCTTTTATAGAACAGTTTGCTTCTAAAAGCGCCCTGTTTATAACTTTTTGAAAGTTCTTTAAATGCTGTTCCTTGACTTGGACAGGATGGAGCCCTCCTTTTTCAGGGATGAAAAGATCGTTGACAAGACTATACACATTTCCATCAAAGTCTAAAATACCCGCTCCAAATGTGTGAGCAGTGCTTTCTATGCCAAGAGCTAACCGCGCCATTTTTTACCAAACTTTCTTGTAAGAGTTACTTTTTAGGATAAAAGTTGTTTTTACACAAAACTCACTGTTCCAATTTGAAAAGAGAGTATTGAGAAAGTAAATCAAGAAACAATTTAATTTGTTAAAATCTAAAAAGAATCATGTAGATTTCATCCTTTTTCGAGGTGACCTTCTTCTACCACTGGCTCGGGCACCTCCTTTCGCACCGCCTTTTTTTCCTCTTCTTTTAAAAACTGTGTAGCCACATTTCCCACAAGACCATCGGTCATGGAAGTTGAGTTTTATCTCAATATCTGTCATAGTGGTCTGCTAGAAAAAAACTTGGTCCACATTTAGGACATGATCTGTGAGTCCTAGTAAGCTTATTTCCTTCAACTTTCTCATATTTTGATGCGTCTGTCATGACATTTGCGGTGATTTCTTTAAATTATTTTACTCGTATTCAAAAAGATGCTTGTAAGGTTCGTTTTTGTTTTTCAGTTTATAAATTTCATTTCTTTTTTCTTTCGACAAATTTCTGACTTTAATATGAAATGGCTCGAAATATTGTAATTTTTCAGCGTTTTCGTAGATATAGACTTTACCAATGGCACGAGCACTACCGAAACGGGTTTGAATATTACTAACGATAGTTAATTTTTCATTTGAACCTTTCATGGCCGCAATTTTTTTTTTTATCTCTAAACGATTCGGCGTGCCTTTCCCAAAATGATCAATCCTAAATTTTATCTCGTTTCTTTCTACTAAAAGGTTTTTCCGCTCTTCTAAAATCTCAATGTCAAACAAATTCTTGAACCTTTAAAAATTTTTATCTTTAACAATTAATTTATTTAAAGTTAATTCAAAGTTATAAAAAATAAAAGAATGGGTAAAAATAAAATTTTTGGTTTAACATGAAAGATTCGCACATGGCAAAATTAATGGTTTTTATTGAAGTATTTTTACTTGTTTTTACATTTTTTTGTTATTTTTGGTTAAAAAACATTTTAGTTGGTATTTATTTCGTCGCAATTATTATTTGTGCCTTATCTACGATATTGGGTTTAATTCTTTCCATAATTTATTTATTCAAGGTTTATAACGTGCGCCTTATTGAAAAGACGAAAAAATCGCTTTATAAAATAAAAAATAAACTATCAAGAGAAAAGCTTGATAAAAAAACACGAATAATTAAAAATTAGAGATTAAAAAATTCAAATTTCGTTTATATAAGCAATCTTTTTGATATTAAAAAGAGAATAAAAAGCAAAAAAAAAAAGTTAGATGTTCGCGTAAATTATCAATTTATCCATTAGCTCTCAAGATGGGAACCACAAGAATAGCAAAATTTGACATCTCTCTCTATTTTGGTTCCACAATGAATACAAAAGTTTGTAATTCCGCCTGGAGTTTTTTCCATGACTGATTGTGCTTGAGTTTGCACTGCTGGTTGAGCAGTATATGAGTAAGCTGATGCTGGCTGATCGTATGTATTATATAACTTTTTTAACGAAGCTAAACGGAAATAACCAATAATCCTTAGAATGACTCCAACAATTGCTAGTATAATAGTCATGTTGAATATTGTGCCTGTTTTTAAGTTTCTTGCTCCATCAATCGCGTCTTTTGAAATCATTTCAGGGAACATGGTCCTGTTGTTTTCAAAAAAGATCATTAAATTCTCCCATGCTTTATATTCAATATATCCGCTAATGATTATGAAGATAACTCCAATGATAATAATTACGATCATTGCTGTAAGAACTCCCCTGATCACCAGATTATTGTACGGAAGCCGTATCAACCCTATCAACGACATCACCCCAGAAACAGTCCCAATTAACATAACCGTCGTTCCACATAGGCTTATTATGAATGAGATGATATATTTTGAACGAAATTCCATTAAATGCGGATTAGGCATTTCGTAATATATCCTTCTAATGTTTCCCAACGCTAGGAAAATAAAGACTAACTGAATCAAACCAACTAAAGGAATTACGAAGGTCAAAATTGATAAGATTGCAATAATATGCATTCTACTACCAAATTCTTGAAACTCTTTCATTACTTTATCGTTCATTTTAACAATCATTTTTTTTTTTTTTAATTTTCAATTATAAATTCTTAATAGATATTCATATACCATATAAAATAAAACATAAGGAGTCCAAATTTTGTTAGAAAGTTTTTTGGCTATTTCAATAACACATTTGAGGCAAAAGCGCATGTGAGGTGTTTTGACATTCCCGGTTACGAATAAAGATTAAAATTTATATTCGCAATTATCTAATAATTATTCATGACAATTGAACCAAAATTTAGTAAAAAAACGATTATCACATTTAGAACTTGTCAATTTTTACTTATTTTTCAGTTCATAACTTTCGCTACCATTATTTTAATTTCTGATAGCGGAGGACTGCTTTTGTTTAACCAGAATATGTGGATTATCGTTGGAACGCTCGTCATGCTCTTCGTATCTGCCTCATACACTTTTATAACTTCGATTCTAACGATTGCAAAGCAACGAACTATCAAAATTCGCATTAAAAAATTTGATGATAAGTATAAAAAATTTGAAGACAAGAGACAATGGCACGCCATTTGGGCTTTTTTTAATATAATTGTCTCAATGTTTTTCTTTTACTTTGGGACTTTTTATCTTATTAACTTGGAAGGACTTGGATTAGAACTCCAAATTATAGTTCTTGAAATACTTTTTGGTCTTGGAGCGCTACATTTTGGAACTAGCTTGCTTTGGATGGTGCGAACATTAAAAAATTGGAAAAAGCCAGTAAAAATCAAGCTCACGAAGGGGATGATTAGTCTATCAATAATTTTTTTATTTCTCATCAGTTCGATGGGCGTTTCAATCTTAATTTCTTCTATTCTTCCTAAATGGTCACCTGGAATTATTTCTCGTCAAGAACTTTTTAGAGCCGGTGAAACATACGAAGTCTCAGGGGATGAACCACCCATTACTGGATATCGTATACCTTCCTTACTATGGTTGCCAGGGGATGTTTTGCTCGCGTTCGCAGAGGCTCGTCAAGATCCTTGGAACGATGGAGGAAATATCGATATTGTACTCAGACGAAGCCTTGATGGTGGCGAAACGTGGGGGCCTCTTCAAGTAGTTGCAGAATATGGAAGCCATACTGCTGGCAATCCATGTCCAGTTTATGATGAGGACACGTACACGGTTTTCTTAGTATATAATCACGATAATAAGGAAATATGGGTAATAAAATCCACAAATAAAGGAGTGTCGTGGTCAACACCTCAAGAAATTAAAGGTCTTGGATTAACTGGTGCTTTTCATGGTTGCGGTCCAGGCGTCGGAATTCAAAAGAAAACTGGCGGTTATAAAGGGCGTTTGATCATACCTGCATATGGTGGTGGCCAAGGTGGTAGTCACATAATTTTTAGCGACGATCATGGCGAAACTTGGCATATGGGTGGTAGTACAGGCTGTGGTAGTGAATGCCAAGTTGTAGAATGTTTTTTCGGCTCTCTCTATTTAAACATGCGAAGTTATCCAAACCGAAAAATTGCGAGGTCTTCAGATGGAGGAAAAACCTGGACAGATTGTTATTCAGACCCAGCACTTCCAGATGTCCCTTGTCTAGCAGCTGTATGTCGATTTACGGACTATTCAACGCATGTAAGAAATCGCATTTTATATTGTGGACCAAATTATCGCGTTCGCGGATATTATACGATTCGCATGAGTTATGACGAAGGAAGGACTTGGCCAGTGGCAAAAGAGATATATGCAGGTTCGTCAGCCTATGGTCAAATGGTTGTATTATCTGATAATACCATTGTTTTACTTTTTGAGTGTGGAGATATAGACTATAGAGAAGGAATTCAACTCGTGAAATTCGACTTGGATTGGCTTACCGATGGACAAGACCAACTTGAACCATGTTAGCAAAGGACAGATTGTATTAAAACTCTTTTTTTTTTTCCCATTAAGTTTCACTATTAAACTCTTGAAAGAAATATAAAATAAAAAAATAAGAGAATTTTAAGATGCTTCTTTTTCTCACGTATTAAATAAGCGTTGCTTCTTCTCTTCGTGGAGTATTTCCAAATCTTCATACATTTTTTTCATGTAATCACCATGAATAGGGTAAAAATACATGAAAATAAGACTAAGCGCGGTAAGAATTGCCGGCACGAGGAAGAATATTGCTAATATTCCGGCTATTGCGCTAACAGGTTGAACCTTTGCTGGAGAATCTCTCACGTAAAAAGTTGCCCCTAATATAAGTGTAGCGATTATTGGACCAATACTATCGCCGGGCTTAGTAAACAAGGCATTCACTCCTAAAAAAGTATTTTCACGTCGAACTCCAGTTTTTAGTTCATCCTCATCCATGGAGAGGGTTTGTAGAGTATGGCTAAATCCTCCATATATCCCTCCAAGAAGACTTACGCAGATATAACCAATCAACGAAACCGTCAAAGCCAATTCTCCCCCTAATGCATTAAGACTTAAGAAGAAAAATAGTAGCCCTACCATAACCTTCACGCTTCCAAATCGAAGAATTATTTTCCGAATACCCCATTTAGGCCGCAATTTCATACCTACGAGATTTCCGAAGACAGCGTTCACAACCATCATTGCATAAAAACCCATTATATCTAAGGGCGTTATAAGTTGATAAATAAATAAATAAGGAAGCAATAACGAAAAACCTACAACACTAAAGAAATTGTACCCTATAAATATCATGAAAGACCTTGATTTAACGGTTTCTTTTAGTCCATTTAAGAATGAAAGCGCCTCGTCATCTTTATATTCTTCTTTTTCACGGACAAATGTTGCCACGAGGAAAAACATTATAAAACACAGCACTGCAACTCCAATGGACATCATTTGAAATGCAGGGATGCCTAAAGCCTTGGCGCCAGCGAAAACAATAACTAAAAACCCTGCAAGTATGCCAACTATTCCACTTAAATAATTTAATTTAAGTCGATCGTTCACGTTAGGAGCAATTTCAGGCAATAAAGCCATCCAACAAGCGACTACAAGAGATAACCCCATATCAAACGTGCACATGGTGAATAAGAAATGAAAGAACATCACTATTTGGTCAGTATAACTCCATGGGAACCACGCAAGCACGAAAAAGATGCACCACATTAAGCCTCCCCAACGTATATATATTAAACGGCGGCTTCCCCAACGTTTTCTATCTGTTTTATCGCTCATTATTGATAGAAGAGGGTCGTTAATGGCATTGACACCAGCGTAGATTATCATACCTAAATTGAACAAACCATCTTCGAGCCCTAAATCGTCGTAGAAAAAATCAACATAAGTTAACATGAAGATACCTCCTATGATTGTCCAAGCCAAAACTCCGAGAAGATATC
>JAUXAJ010000089.1 GCA_030620005.1 Promethearchaeota archaeon
CAATACTTTATTACTTTTAAAATCTTTATGATATTAATGGAATATAATTCGAAATTTTTAAATATAACATTACTACATGTTAATTCTTAATCGACACACATTTTAAGAGAGAATCTCTAACTTTTAGAAAAAATTGGAGAAAAATAAATGTTAAGATTTAAAAATTCAATTAGATTTTGTGAACTTTCTAATACTCTCTTAGAAAGTTCAATCGCGCAATAACCTTTTTTAGGTGGCACTATGAAATCCCTAAGGAAAGTATCAAGGAAATGAAGTATTATTTTTCATTTTTAATAATCAAATATAAACCTTTCCAAATTTTTGATATGACTTAGAAAATAATTTTATTTTATAATTTCATTTTGTCAATTATGTTATTTTAGTGACAAATATTTAGCCATCTTTGGAAAAAGCAAAAATCTTGCTGTTTCAGGTATTAATTCGATTCTATTTTTTAAATCGATTTCACCCTCATAATAACAAAAAACTATATGGTCTTCGAATGTGTTATTAAAAGGATTATATCTCCAACTAGGTATGTAACCACTAGACGAACATCCTGCATTGATGAAAATCCTTTGGTGAATCGGTTCATATGCAGAAACAAAACACTCAAAATAGCGGATCTCTGAATTTTTTACGAGTCTTATTAATTCCTGAACAAATACATGTAATTCTTCCCATTCTTCAATCTCGTATTTTATCTTTTCTATAATTTGATTGTATAAACTATATGAAAATTCAAAGTAAGCATTTGAGTTTTTTAATCGAAACAAAATAGTCTTGTACCAATCGCTAGTATCTTTAACTTCTTTACAGAAGTTTTTCCTCATTTCAAGAATCTTTGTCGTGTTATACTTCATATTCGCTTCAACAAAGTCAACAGTGCCCAGATCATATATACCATCAGAGTATTGGAAGCAATCGTTTACTTCCGGGATAATTTGGGGATTATTCTTGCACCGATGATCTCGTAGAGCTTTTTTATCGTATATCACTTGAAAGAATTCAGACTCTAATTGTCCAAATATTCGATCTTTGTTTGGAAATAACGCAAGAGGTCTAAATCCACATAGACTTTGAGTCCACTGAGCCGTAGCATGAGCTGTCCGCGTTTCACAATGCCATAATAATATTTGGTTCTTATATTTTTTCATGAAAATGAAAAGATGCCCCATAACTATTTTCATTATGTTTATCTTTTTTTGATATTTTTTACTCATTACAAATGCAAAAAAATTCCCTTTTTTTTGTTCTAATTCTAGGTGTGCTGCGCCAATCCCTGAGATTTCATTTTTATTGATTTTAAATAATATCCACGAAAAATTTGGATTTCTTATCATATTTTGTATTTCTGAGACATGTTCCATCTCTTTGTACGGATATGTTCCTTCGTACACTTCTCTGATTATGCTAGCAATTTTGCCTGCATCTTTGATTTTTGCCAATTGAAAAATTGGATCTATCTTGTAGTAATCACGATTCTTATTTATACTAAATGGAAGTCGTGTGCCCTTTTCTAAATTAAAATTATTTATCCCTTCGAAAAGATCCAAAAATTCGTTAATAGTATTAATATTAATGTAAGATAAGTCAATATCTATCATTTAATAATTAAATTATCTTAATTATTTACTTATTGATTGATTGATCGATTTTACTTATAATAGTTTTGTATTATTCTTATAGAAAAAAAGAATAAATTTATTGCTGCAATTATTCTGATCATTACAAAAGTTTAAACTAATCTTGAACACTAATTTTTTGCTGGACCTCTTTTGTTAAAAGCTAAGTACAAATAATTTCTTTTCTATAGTTAATCAAAAGAAATATTAAATTTAGTTTTAAATGAGAAAATAAAACATTTCTAAAAATTCTATATAATTTTATTATAAAATTAACATTTTCACTAAAATAAAAAATCGCATTCTTATCAAAATGTATATTCTAATATTAAATGACTCCTGCACTTCACACCTCCCATTTTCCTTGCTATGATTGAATTCGGAATGTTGTCAGCACCAACAGGCCACGACCCTCCAGTAATATAATGCGGTGTTTTTTTATCTAACGCTTGTAAGCTCGTAAACCCATACATTAACACTGTTAGGTATTTTCGACGGTGATCATGATGGACGACCCAGGAATGATAACTCAATGAATTAATTTCTCCCTTCTTGTTTTTTTGAAAAATATTAGGGAGGGCATATCCTGTTGCAACCATTTTTTTCGTTTTTTTGTGCCTTACCGTCCAGATCATCCATTTAGCACCAAATTCACTTATGCAATTTATGATATTATCGGCGTTCCTTGGTTTTCCCGGCGTTATTTGAGCGGAGAGTGGCATATATTTTGCGTACATCCTGATGAATTCTCCTTTTGATTCAACTAACTGGTCCTTTTTTGGATTTTCGTATTCGTATGGATAATTTCCCGTGTCGAATAAATCATTTTTATAATTACCTGCATTAATTCCAAGCTTTATTAAATTCTTATTTTTATGAGGGTCCAATTTTAACATAGGAACTTCGTACCTATCTTCTCGAAATAAGATCTTAAATCCTTTTTTAAGAAAAACCTCTTGGTAAATTGGAGGATTTACAGGACAACAGATAAATAAATCCTTTTTGCTTCCTTCAACCATGAAACCCCAGCCAAAAAAAATTGTAGGTATGTTTATTGGACCTCTTATTTTTTTGTAGTTATGAATTTTAGCATATTCCATTAATTTTTCAAGTAAATATTCAATTTTCTCTGGATCATGATCATAAACTCCAAAAAAACCAAAAAATAAAATATCAGAACCATCATCGTAAACTAACACGTTTCCGATTATTTTTTCTGTTTTATCTCCAAAAATTTTTCTACTAATGTTCTTTTCAAGAACAATAGTCTTAGCATTATAAGCATCTATATCTCCTAAAATGTATTTTATAAATTCCGGTAAAATTGGGATGCTCATGCCAATATGTAAGTACTTAACCATTTCATTGGGATTTTTAAGGATTTTAGAATTCATTTCTCTTTTTTTCTTAATTCATGCCTCCAATACTTTTTTTCCACAATTATTTTTTTATTTAATTTCTATTTATTTCTTCTGTTTTAGGTGTCATTACATGTAATTGACTTTTATATCGTAGATATTGCTAAAAACCAGAGAAAACTGATTTATCCATCTTTTAGTAATAAATGACTACTATAAATTATGGCCTATTCCATAATAAATTAAAATTCCTGATGGTACAACTACAAAGAAAACTGTTATTGTCCAAATCCCTCTAAAAATCTCATTTTGCCATGTATTATACAATATCAATCCATACATTGCTATAGCCATACCTATTACACCAAAAATAAAGAATTTCAACTTTTTCTTTAAATTTTTTTCTTTAAATGTTTTAAATAACTTTATTGAAAGCATACTTGTTGGCAAATACACAAATAGAGTTAAAAAAATATACGATGTAATCAGAAAAATCCAACTATAGGTAGGAGTAAAGTTAGTTTCTACATCAAGAATAATTCCGTCAGGTATTATTAGCAAAATAATAATAAAGAATGCGTAAGCACAGATTATAAGAATTGGCTTCTTTACTTCTAATTCATAGTCACTATAGAGAAGAATTATGAGGAAAATAACAATAAAACCCTGTCCAAAAAAAATAAAAAAAGCAGCAAGATAATACAAAAAATATCCGATAAAAGGTGAATTAAGAGGAACAAATATAATGAAAATGTTTAACATAAAAGTAATGGCTGGTAAAATATAGTATACTCCTAAAATTAATGTTGTATGACTTCTTTTTCTTTTTAACACTTTATACGCAAGGAAAAAGAAAAGAATTGAAACGAATAACTGCAGACCAAAAGCCAAAAGAACCCTGCTTAATTCAATGTTTTGCATTTTGTAAATATAAAAATTGTGATGATCTGTAAATCTATTATAATTTTAATATTATTAAACTTTCCTTTATTGAAATCTTTTAAAAAATTTTTGGAAAGAATTGGAAGTTGTAATTAATGATAAAATTGATAATTTGTTTATGGATTGAAATCTTTCCTTATTGGAAGAGAGAAAATGAAAGTGCTCCCCTTGTTTTTTCCTTCCGATTCAGCCCATATTTTTCCACCGTGTAAATCAATAATGCTTTTAGAGATGTATAGACCAAGACCACTTCCGCTTTCAAATATGGAATATGTATCTGGATCTAGATCTATTTTGACAAATTTAACAAATATTTTTTGTAATTCTTGCTGAGTTAATCCTTTCCCATCGTCTTTAATTTTAAATAAATAGTTGTTTTGTTCCTTTTTAGCAGAGATCTCAATTTTACCGGGTTTGGAAGTGAATTTAACAGCATTTGATAATAAATTAGAAAAAACTTGAGAAATCCGAAAGGAGTCCAAGCTTAAATTTAAATCTTTATCGACATTCAAATAAATCTTCAAATCTTTCTCTTTTATTTGAAATTGTAATTCCTTAATGCAATTACTAAAGATTTCATGAATATTTTCCCTCTTTAAATTGAGTTTTATTTTTTTAGCTTCGATTTTCATTACATCCATTAATCTATTTATGTGTCCATTTAAACGATTAACATTCCTTATGACAGTTTTGAGGAATTCTATTGTTTCGGAATTTAGACTGCTGTCTCGCATTAAAATAAGATCAACATATCCACTGACAGAAACTAAAGGTGTTTTTAACTCGTGGGCGGCGATTGTTAGAAAATCTGATTTTAGTTGATCCAATTTCTTAAGTTCAATATTTTGTTCTCTTATTTTTTTTTCAGATTCAACGATTTTCTCTTCTGCTTTTTTTCGCTCAGTAATGTCCTCATATGTCACAAGAATACCTACCACTTTTCCAGTAGAATCTTTAAGAGGGATTCTATTTACATCTAACCAAATTTGTTCTTCATTTTTTAAAATCCAAGATTCTAGCGAATGAAACTCTGGTTTACCCATATTCATTATAAGTTTTTCTTTTTTATTGAATTGATTCATGCTATTCTTTTTTCCGATTAAATCATTGTCATTCTTCCCGACCATATAATCTGGATTTTTAAGGTCAAGTAATTTTGCATAATTTTTATTACAGCCTAAATAATCAGAATTGATATCCTTCCAGAAAATATATTCTGGTATGCTTTCAATCACCATTTGTAGCATTTCAAATGAACTTCTCAAAGCTTCTTCATATTTTTTAGGCGTAAATATCTTCCAAAATCGTATTTCAGGTATATTTACAGTAAGTTTCTCAAATCTTTCTTCTAATTCTGTTATTTTTTTTTCTAACAATTTAAATTCTGATATGTTTTTGAAAATTAATAATATTTTTTTTTGACTTTTTTCATCCTTGAATTTTTTATACTTGACTTCAAACCAAATATAATTGCCATTCTTATGTCTGATTCGTATTTCTTTAATATATTTTGAAATGTCAGTCGTTCTTTTTAAGCCTTTTATGGTTTTCTTTGCATCATCCAAATGAACAATATCTAGAAATGAATTACCTATTAAGTCTTTGTTTAAATATCCCAATATATTATAGAATACAGATTCATTTATCAATTCGAATTTAAATTCATAAAAATAATCTATTACACAAATTAAATCATTTATATTTTCGATAAATAATTGAAAAGTAGAGGTAAATTCTAAAGGACTTTTAATGAATTCATTCAATTTTTATTCAACTCCTATTTTTTAAAAAGCCAATATTTTGTTATTCGTCATGTAAATAACTCAATTGTTAAGCAACTAACGACAAATAAAAGATATCAAACTTACTATAATTTTATTATTAGATAATATATGAAAATCTTTTTAGAATGCATTTTCTTATTATAAGCAAATTCAATTAATAATTAAACTTCTTTCTTAATAAAGATTAATTAAATTTCTTTCATATAATAAATAAACAAAAACTCTCACCCGACAAAGTCGGTTACCCACCCATGAGCTTTTATATTTTCTTAGAGTAGAGGCTGGTGATCCTTGTAGGATGATAGTTTGTTGGATTAAAAAAATTAAAAAGGTATAAAAATTAAGAGTTTTTTCAACTTTTATATCTCATTGGTTTTCTAAAATTAGTATAAGATTTTACATTAAAGAGGAAACCTTGACTTTTAATGAAAATACAAATTAGAAACCAATATGGAATTGAACTTTCCTAATTTCAGCTAATATCTATATACCTTGTTTAATAATCATCCCTACAATTGTTTTCTCAATAAAGGAATGATACATGATGTGATTTGAGATTAAATAACTTCCGGTCCAACAGTACTTATCAATTTTTTCATTTCTTCTTCATTCTTGGCGAACACGCCGATATTTCCTATTCGAACTTTTTTTAAACCCTTTTTTTTCACTGCTTTATAAGTTTCTAAGATTTCATCAAGGTCAGGAGCTCTATAGTCTTTTAATTTATATTGAGGGAAAAAAGCTAAGATGTGGAAAGGAATATTTTCGTCAATTTCAACGATTAACTCCGCAATTTTAAGAAATTGGTCCATTTCAACAAAATTTGGGATGTAAACCGTAAGTATTTCTAGAACAAAGTCTCGCTTTATTATTTCTTTCGGAGCATCGAGGACCGTTTTGTTATTTGTTCCACATAATTTTTTATAAATGTCTTCGTCGTAGGCTTTAATATCAAGCCAATAAGAATCTAAACCCGCTTGGTGGAATAGGTCCAAATTTTTAGGCGTAAGGCCATATCCATTAGTTTCTAACAATACCCAAATGTGTTTGCATCTTTTTTTTATTTTTTTGGTGACTTCTGCGTAAAATTTTGCTTGGCAGGCAATATCTCCTCCGGTGAACGCTACTATATTTCTGGCAGGACCCCAACCCTGGGGTGAGAGAATTAATTTGTCTCTATCGAGTTTATTAGGGCATAAGGGACTCTTTTTATTGAAAAATATGCATGAACCACAATGTTTACATAGATCTGTGGCGTAATACATGAGTGCTCGCTCTCGAGGTTCGATAACTGTCACAGTTTCTTCGTACCGCTTGCAGAGTTCAGCGATTTCGTCTGTAGAATACCAATTCCCGCTATAATGCTTGCTAAACTCCCAAGAATGGCACTTTAAGCAATTATGGTTGCAACCACTTTCGTAAATCGAGAAGTAGTCCTCTGGCCGAGATAAATGCATGGATTTTATTACTCGATAATGTTGTCCGTTCGCATGTTTCAAAGTAGCTTTACAAGCAGGACATGACGATCCATTTTCCAAGACAACTTCGCATGAGCCTTTAGAATAGCCCTGCTTAACCATATTACACTCTAGTTTTGACTTTTCCATTTTACATTAACAGGTTTCAATTTTATAACATTTAGATATCATTAGTAAGCAAAAGATTGGTGTTATGAAAATAGTTTCTAAGGTACTTTTTTTGAGACTATTGGAAGTGAAATGTAAAACGTGCTTCCCTCATTTCTGCCCTCAGATTCCACCCAAATATCACCGCCATGCAAGTTCACGATTTTTTTCGAAATATATAATCCAAGACCCGTGCCTTCAATATCGACGTCCCATCCTTGACCATATTTTTCAATTTTTCCGAATTGCTTAAATAATTGCTCCTTTTCTTTTGGAGTTAATCCGATTCCATTATCTTTAATTGAAATAATGCACGAATCGCCAACGATATCAGATTTTATTGCTATGTTTCCATCTGGGGGCGTGTATTTAATAGCATTTATTAAAATGTTTACTATCACGTCATAAATTCTCTCTTTATCAAATTTAAACATTAATTCACCAGGAATATCGAGTGTAATTGATTGATTTCTAAGGTCCGATAATCCTTTCAAATCCCTCACGCATATTCTAATTAAAAAGAAGAGATCCTCGTTATTCAAATTTAATTGCATTTGTCCGTGTTCTAATTTTGAAGTTTCAAGAAGAGAACTAATTATGTTTTCAAGACGGTCGCTTCCAGCTTTAATTTCGTTCAAAATCGAGATCGTGTCTGTATCCAACTTGAATTTATGAACAGTTAATAATAATTCAGTAAATCCCTTGATTGAAATGAGGGGTGTTTTTAATTCGTGTGATGTTCTTGATATCAACTCTGTTTTTATTTTATTTATCTCGTTTAACACTTTATTTTGTTCTTCTAAATGCTCTTGAACTTCCCACCTCTGCCGTTCAGTTTCAATTGGATCACAAGTTAAAAATAATACTAATTTTTCCTGGTTAGTTATAATTGGTTTTTGTCTGTACAAAACACAAACTAAGCTATTTAATTCCTTTTGCGTTTTAATAAGTTTTCCATAACAAAATTCTGCTTTAGTATCTTGTAAAAATGGGTCCTTATTAGCGAATTCATTTAAATTAATAAATGTTTGAGGAAAATCGTGTTTTCCCTTAAAAAATTCATTAAAAAAGAGATTTTTTTCAAAATAATCTAATTCATAAGTGAAGACTTCGTTATTACTCGTTATTACTTGAAATTCTTCTTTACCATCTTTTAAGATTTTGTGAATATATATAACTAAATCGCCCGATAACAAACTACAGCAAGTATTTAGTAATAATTGTATGTTACTTTGTACGTCCTTAGTAAATTTTAAAAACATGATATTTAATTCGTTTATTAATTTTTCATACATTTTTTTTTCAGTCACATCGTTTAACCACAATCTAAAACTTATCAATTCTCCTTCTTCATTGTAGTTAGTGCGTTTTCTACCCGATAACCATTTTACTTTCCCTTCCTTATCGTGTATTTTAAATTCCAATTCTTTCTCATCAGCGATTTCGAGGATTTTATTGTAATCTTCAGGTTTGATAATTTTTGTAACAATATCCTCGTCGTCTATTTCGCCTCTTTCATAACCAAGTATTTCCACTAATTTTGGATTAAGATATAAGATATCTCGATTTCTAAAATCGACTTCAATTAATCCAATCGTGGAAGTTTCTAATAGGTCCCTGTATCTTTCTTCAGATTCTTTTATCTTTTTCTCGGCTAATTTTTGCTCGTTAATATCTCGTATTATAACATGTAACAATTTTTCGCCTTCCAATTCAATTGTAGACGCTTGCATGTGAACCCAGATAAAATCTTCGTCCTTATTTTGGAATTGCAATTCAATTGGTTTTACTGAGCCATTTAACATTAATTTTTCATATATTCTTTTAAAAACGGGTAAATTTCCTGGATAATATCCATTAACTTCTTGAAATTTTTTACTTACTAAATCTTGTTTTTTAAATCCTGTAAAATCAAGAAAGGCAGTATTAACATCGATATAGCTTGAATCCTTGTCCATTAATATTATCATGTTTGGAGAATTTTCGAACAGATGTTTATATTTCGCTTCCGATTCTTTTAATTTTTCTTCAGAATCTTTTTTCTCAGTAATATCTTTTATTAATGAGGTAAAACCAATCACATTTCCATCGTTGTCATAGTAGTTTTTTGATGAACTCGACATCCAGATATAATGTCCATCTTCATGTAATGCGCGAAATTCAATATCGTCACTTGTTAATGCTTCTTTCTTTTTTACACCTTTATTAAAGATCTCTAATAAATGGTTAATATCATCCGGATGGATATATTCGAGAAAACTAATGTTTAGATCGATTTTCAGACCTCCTAACATTTTAGATAACTGAGGAGAAATGTATTTAAATTTGCCATCAAAACCTGTGATAACTAGAGCATCTCTCGCATTTTCAATGATGTTTCGGTATTTTTTTTCTGATTCTTGTAATTTTAGCTCTGCTTCTTTCTTATCAGTAATATCAATGAAAGAGAATAAATATGCTTTTTTACCTTGAAAAGAAATACTTTTAGCGTAAGATTCTAACCAAATAATCTTCCCATTTTTAGTTATCGATTGATATTGATTTTGAAAAATTTTATCCTTGCTTCTTATTAATGTCTCTTCTACTTGTTTCAAAATAAAACTTTTATCATCTGGATGAACCGTCTTGATGAACTCACTCGATTTCCAATTCAGGACTTC
The DNA here is from genome assembly GCA_030620005.1 of Promethearchaeota archaeon. Next base: position 9,995 of record JAUXAJ010000089.1, read on the forward strand.
ATCAACCTTATATCCATGAATGTATGCCCCTTGTTGATTAATGTACTTTATCAAATTTTCCTGTACAATGCAAATACCCATTAACGATTGTTCTGAAATTGTTCTAAATTTTTCCTCAGACTCTTTCAATTGGAACTCTGCTATTATGCGTGCATTTATGTCTTCGTAAGTGACAAGAATACCAACAACTACGCCGTCTGAACTCGTAATAGGCATTCTATTCGTATCTAACCATATTTCAGTGCCATCTTTTTGAATCCAAGACTCGATCACGTGATATTTTGCTTCAGCGGAACTAATTACTCGAGTTTCGAAAATGTGGTTATGGTTAACCTTTTCTTTATCCCATAATAAGTCGCTATCAGTTTTTCCAATTACGCCTTCTTGAAACGACACATCTATGAGTTTACCGTAATTATTATTGCACCCTTGATAAATTAAGTCGTTATCTTTCCAAAAAATGTATTGAGGAATGTTTTCCATGATGGATTCTAACATTTCGTAAGCGCTTTTTAACGCTGCTTCGTATTTTTTTGGACTGAACAACTTCCAGAATCGAATTTCTGGTATTGATTCCGTTAATTTTCTTAACTGCTGCTCGTTTTCTCCATATTTTTGCATAAAATATTTTTGCGACGAAATATTTTTTAAAGTTAACAACATCTTTTTTTGATTCAAATCATTCTTGTATTTCATTATTTTAAATTCAAACCAGATGAAGGAACCTGTTCTATTTATTATTTTTATTTCCAGAAATTTATTGCCTCGTTCAAATCCCTTTTTCATGACCTTAAAGACGCTGTCTCTATCATTAGGATGTATTAAATCTAAAAAGGAATTTCCGATTAAATCCCGTGAAGTTAACCCTAATACTTTGAAAAAAGCAGTTTCATTAATATAATCAATCCTGAAATTATCGTTTGAGTCAATAATGCAGATTAACTCGTCTAAATTATCAATTATTAATTGGATATTATTTCCTATCTTAAATTGGGTTTCAATTTTCGAATTCATCTTAAATACACTCCATTAAATCAAATTTTAACCGTGAGGAATATTTGTCGTAATTTTGTTTAAGATATGAATTTATGATTATATTCTCTAATAGTTATAAAAGATTTTATAATTAAATTTTTGTCAAAGTTGTTTTATATAATAATATAATTATTTCACTCGTAATTATATTTATCTCATTCCCTTGTCCAAAATAGGAATTTTTTAGATATAACTATTCAAAATTCAAATAGAACTATTTATTATTTTTAAATTAAAAGAATCAATTATTTAATTGTATTTTTATTATATTCTATTATCAATAATGATCATTGATCAAGAGGTTTATTGGAGACTCCTAGCCAGCGTATCCGAGAAGTTAAGGAGACGGCCTGCAGGGCGTAAAAAGTGTGCTGAAAGCCGCTATTCGAGGGTGCAAATCCCTCCGCTGGCTCCATTTACTTGAAAAATGTATTATTATATCTTACAATTGATTAATTTTACATTAATTGAGGTCGTGAATCCATGAAAATCTATAATAGCCTAACATTTAAGAAAGAAGAATTCAAGCCCTTGAAAGAAAACGAAATATTAATGTACGTATGCGGACCTACTGTTTACGATAGTCCCCACTTGGGACACGCTAAGTCTGCCGTTATTTTTGACATCATTCGTCGATTTCTTAAATTTAAGGGCTACGATGTCAAATTAGTTAAAAACTATACTGATATAGACGATAAAATCATAAAGCGAGCAATTGAGAGAAATATTGATTATAACACTTTAAGCGAGCAATACATTAGCGAATATGAAGAAATAATGAAAATTTTAAATGTTGAAAAAGACTATAAAAATCCCCGCGCAACGGAAGTAATAGACACTATGATCGAAATTGTAAAAGATTTGATTTCAAAAAACCACGCGTACGTGAAAAATGGTTCTGTTTATTTTTCGGTAGAATCTTTTCCTAAATATAAATCAATTTTACAAAACATATCCGAAGAAGAATTAGAATCTGAGGAGGGCGACGGTGTTGAAGATGGAGAGACTTTGGAAATAGGTGAGAAAAGAGATCTGCGAGATTTTGCTTTATGGAAAAAATCGAAGGAGAACGAACCTTACTGGGAAAGTCCTTGGGGTAAGGGGCGGCCTGGATGGCATGTTGAATGTACAGCAATGGCGATTAAATATTTAGGAGAGACTATTGATATTCATGGTGGTGGTCAAGACTTGAAATTCCCTCATCATCGGAACGAAATAACTCAATCTGAAGCTTACACCGGAAAACCTTTTGCTAACTATTTCATGCATAATGGTTTTGTAAATGTCGACAACGAAAAAATGTCTAAAAGCTTGGGAAATTTCTTTTTAGTTTCTGATGTTGTTAAGGAGTTTGATCCCATGGTAATCAGATTTTTTTTAATTTCAAGTCATTATCGAAAATCCATTAATTATAGCGTTACTACTATTACCCAAGCAAAAAAGAATTACAGCAAGATAATAAATACAATAAGAAAAATTTATGAATTTCCTGCTGATGGAGAAAACACGGGAGAAATAGTTAATTTGATTTCAAAGATTGAGTGCGCAGAATTGGGAATCATTAATGCCATGGAAGACGATTTTAACACGCCCGTGGGGTTTGCAGAGTTAATGACTTTATTTCGCAGCATAAATCAAACCGTTCTCGAGAAAAAAATCAAATTAACAGCTAAATTTAAAGATTCATTTTTCAAATTCATTAATAAGATCGATAAAATTTTTGGCCTTTTTCTTAATGTTAAAAAGGAGCTTGATTTAAGTATTGCTGGCTCTTTCGATGAGAGAGGCGTATTGATTGAGAAAATATTAAATATTATCAGCGAAATTCGCTCATTATTGAGAGAAAAAAAGGTCTTTGATATTAGCGTTGATATTCGCGATAGGATAAACGATTTTTGGGTGAGAAAAGAGCTTGATTTAGGATTAGGGGGCTCTTTTGACGAAAGAGGTCAATTGATAAAAGATTTATTGGAAACGCTAAATAATTTAACCCAAAAGCTAAAATATAAAAAACTTCCCGAATTAAGTAATGAACTTGAAAAAAATCTTAGTGATCTAGGAATTAAGGAAGATTTAGATTTAAATATTGCTGGAAGTTTCGACAAGCGAGGTGAATTAATCGATAGATTGGTGGAAATTTTCACTAATATCCGTTCTAAGCTGAGAGAATTAGGAAGCTTTGACATTATTGATTTTATTTGCGAGAATCTCAGCCAATTTTGGATAAAACGAGCGCTCGACGTTGAGTTGGCCGGCTCTTTCGATAAGAGGGGCCAACTAATTGAAGAATTGTTAGATCTCTTGAGAGAAACTCGCTCAAAATTAAGAAAGCGGAGAATTTACGAAATTAGCGATATAATTCGCGAGAGATTGAGAAAATTGGGGATTTTTATTGAAGACTATTAATCTGATTCGTGAAAAAGTGTAAATTAGGTAAATCTTCTGAAAATCTTTATTCTGATTTTACTTTATAGGTACTGAGAAATAGAAGCAACTCCCTTTATTTTTCCCTTCCGACTCTGCCCAAATTTTTCAACAAAAAATAAAAAAAAAATAAGAAGAAATAAAAAAATTAAACTCCGTTTACTACTTTTACTTTTGGAGCGTATTCGTCTTGAACTGCGTAGTTGTTAAAGTTGATGCTGTAATGGTCCCGCCATCGCATTTTAACGTCTTCTAAGGTCGCTTCGTAGACACTCTCCTTGATCTTTCCTTCTGCGCATAGTAAAGTACCCGAGGGAGTTGCCATTATTTCACCGTCTTTCACTACAATCTGACCATCCTTAATAGTGTAAGCGGCGCTCGAAAAGGCTTTCTCGATTGCGTGGCCGTCGTAATTTTTCGGGTCCAACTTGTATATCGCTACATCTCCAATCGCTCCAACACCTAAATGACCCCTATCCTTTAAACCCAAGCACTTGGCTGAACCCGCTCTTGTCGTTATGGCAAGTTCGTACAATGAATATTCGCGATCGATATCTTTCAATGTAGAGGCCTCGCTGGCTTTCTTCGATACTACTTTCTCAAGCATTTCTGTTCTAGACTTGCGATCCATGAGCCATTTAAAAACTATGGGGTACGTGGTGAAAGGAGCTCCGTTTGGATGGTCCGTTGTCATGAGAACTTGATAGGGATCGTTTATCAAGAGCATTAGTTCGAGACCTATGGCCCACTGGATGGCATTTACTCCGACTTTCGGAGAAAAGAAATATGGCACGACTCCTGAACCTGATTCCCCTTCTACTTGGCCATTAATCCACTTAACGCCTGGTTTTGCACCCCAAGGGCTCATTCCGCCAAGATGGTGGAGAGCGAACTTTCATGCATGGGCGAGAGCTTCACCCATGACCCAAGGTCCGTCTCCCGTCATCGTGGTGGTTGCATATTTGGTAAAAACGACCTGACCACTATCAATTGAAATGTGTTTATGTGAATTAACATATTCTGCGACTTGTGATGCTCCCGATTCGAAATTACCCCAGTTAGTTCCAGCATAAGCGTTAAATTGGCAATGAGTGATATGAAGCGATCTTTCTCTGCCATTACCTTTAGGTTTAATACTTTCGCATATTTTAAACGTGTCAAGCGAATGATTCACATTACCGGGGTGCCCCAAGTTATTACAGTGAACGTGAATTGAGTGAGGCAATTCTAGCATTTCGTTAACTTTTGCTAAATTCTCAACAATCTGTCTTGGCGTGACGTCCCAGTGATTTACAGGAGAATCTAAGCTTTCGCAGTTCATGCCAAATGCCCAATTCTCGACACCACCCGGGTTGACAATTTTTATTGCGTAGCCCTTGGTCGCTTTTAATATCCACGCAACATAGGCTGCCAATTTATCGAGTTCGTTATCTTTAACATATTGAAGAACGAACCAATTGTTTCCAAATAAAGGAAAAGCTAATTTGTCAATTATGGGCGTTTCTAAAAATTCCTCGTGCGTATGACGAGCCTCGAGTAATGGCATTGCGGGTTCTGCTACTGTAGTATACCCCATTTGTGCGTATTTATATCCCGTAATCCAAGTAGACGGCACGGCGAAACCAGTACCACTTCGCGTGAGTTTAGTTCTTTTCACGTTGCATTCAGGAGGTTTATCGTCTGGGCGGAGTGCCCTTCCTAAATTGACCTTTGCGCCTGAAATGTGGGAGTGAGGGTCAACACCTCCGGCCATGACGATCATTCCAGAAGCGTCTATTATCTTTGCGTCACCGTTAACTTTATCCACGACAACTCCGTTTTTAATGTGTATTTCTTTTTTTTCGCCATCAATTTTGTTTGCTGGGTCGAAAACTATTCCATTTTTAATTATTATATCTCTCATAATAATTATTTCCTTAATTATAGCTGTAATTTTGATACAATTTTTTTTAATTAAATTAAAATGAGTATTATTATTTTAAAGAATCTATTATTTTTATAATTATAACTAATAACTTAATGTGTTAAAAAATTTATAATTTCAGTTTCTTGAGTTTCTTGAGTGCCTTTTTATGATGTTTACTTAATTTAATTAACTTGTTGAGTTTATCATCTGAATATAATGCATCATTTGCTAGATTAATTAATTTATAAATTCTTAAAATGATTTCTTTTTCTTGATTAGATGAAGTTCTCCAATTATTAATTCCAAATTTGAGACTTAAAAACATCAAGTACTCATCAAGAGTGATTATTTGTACATGATCCTTGTAATCAATATCGTCGTGTTTGAGTATTAATTGATTCAATTTTGTTGTTCCTCGGGTACAACAATTAGAGTTGATTCAATATTCAGCATTTTTTTTTAAATATTAATTTTAAAAATTATTCCCTATCACTCTTT
>JAUXAJ010000085.1 GCA_030620005.1 Promethearchaeota archaeon
GCTGGCCTTGAGCCAATTGTTCGCCTGGGTTGTGCGAGCAAGACAGCCAGTGCGCGAAAGCGCTCGGGGGTTCGAGTCCCTCCATCTGCGCTCTTACAATATGGAAATTGAGAGTTACTTTTAAATGACATTATTTTCTATCGTTTCTAATGTGTAATGAACCAATAAGCTTAATCTTTTACGATGATTCTAATATGGAAATCTCACTATTTAAAATTACATTTAATCAAAATAAATTATCATGAAATCTTTGAAAATAACGGGCTATAGGGGAATCGAACCCCTGACCTTCCTTTCTATACGATGATCTCACATAAAATTCAGGTTAAGAGCCTGCTGCGCTACCTGCCTGCGCTAATAGCCCTAGAATAATACATTACTAATATTAAATATAAAATAACTTTTATATTTTTTATATTAGATCTTGATTAAAAATAATGTATATTTTAATAATTTTAGTTGTTATAACGTGAGGGTATTTTTGAATTTCGAGAATTAACCGAAAAATGAAATTCTTCAATTTAACACCGACGAAAATTCTAATTATCCCAAATCAAAAAATGACAAAACATGGATTTTAGAACAAAAAAGTAGAATTGAAATGCTCCGACTTAAATCGATATGGGGTAATCAGGATTATTGTCGGCTTTAAATTAATGATTTTTAATTTTTCGTTAAAAATAAAAGATTAAAAATACCCTCATGTGTTAATAAAATATATTGAAATCAAGAAATTCATCCACAATCCTAAATCCTTTATCCTAAGTCTCTTTTTTCCTTAATTTCATGATTTTTATAAAATTTTCCTGTTGAAAGTTTTAATCAATTATCATGATGAATTTAAGATTGGTATAATAATAATTATGAAAAAAAAATTAAAAGATTAAATATCATAAAAAATATCATTATATGATAAAATATGATAAAAAACGAAACAGTGTAGTTATTTTTACCAATATTGTTATAAAAAATGTGAACAAATACTTGTTTGATTTTTAATTTGAAATTCAAAATTGAAGTTTTTTTTTATTAAAAAATTTTCAATAAAAAATAGGTGCTCAAAATTACTGAAAATAATAAAGAAAAGAACAATCAAACCGTGTTGATTAAAAAAAAAAGATCTACCGCAAAAAGGAAGAAAAATGGTTCTAAAAATTGGGAGGACTTCGATAAAACACCTGAAATGGAGCAATATGAAGAAGAAACGGGAAAGTACGCGTTTTGGAGAGGTTCTATAACTGAAGGATTTAAAAAATGGAAAAGCGGAGAAAAAGTTTACGATCGAGACAAAGAAAGAATTTCTCTTTATGTTTCAGAAGAAGCAAAAGCCGAATGGCAAGATTTCATTAAAACGCATAATTATTCAACAATTTCCAAGTTAATTCGGGAGAGCGTGAATTATTTTATCGCAGAGCAGACAAACTTGATAAGTAGTAGCCGATATAAATTAGACCAAAATATGATGTCAAACATCTCACATGCGTTAAAAGAACCCTTAACATCAATTAAAGGTTTTAGTCAATTATTAATTGAAAACAACAAAGAAGAATTGAGTGAAGCTGTTTTGGAAACCATTGAAAATATCTTCAATTCGTCAGTACTTCTCGAAAATAAGATAATTAGTATTTTAGATAACATAAAAGTTGAAAGTAAGAATTATGAAATCCTGTTAATTGAAGACGATTTAGCCACAATTCGCCTATTAACTAGTTATTTTGAAAGTAAAGGTCATAATTGCAAGGGGGTAATTAGTGGAACGAAGGGTATTGAAGAACTGAAGCATACCAAACCTAAGTTAATCTTATTGGATGTAATATTACCAGACTTCTCAGGATACGATCTTTGCAAGATGATCAAGAGCGACAAAAAGCTCAAGGATGTTCCCGTCTATTTTTTAACTGCCATTCCCAGTTCTGAAGTGGAAAAAAGATTTAACGAAACTCGTGCAGAGGGATTCATTTTAAAACCGTTTGATTTTTCAGATTTTGAGGTTCTATTCGAGTATCTTTAATTATTAAGCCGTTAATATTGTCTTTTATCTATAGTTAAATTTTATAAAAGGAATTGCTTATTTTTTTCTCCCTTTTATTAAATATATTTTTCTTTTTCGTTTACTTTTTCATTTTTTTTTTTATTTTTTATTTTGTTTTCAATTAAATTTAAAATAAACTTCTTTTTTTAATGTAGTTAGTTTAGTTCAAAAAAAAAAAGAGTTCAAAAAAAAAAAATCGAAAAAAAAATGGACGATGAACTAGGAAATTCGGAAGAAAATTTCGTGAAAACGCCCGAAATGCTGCAATATGAAAAATCTACGGGAAAATATTCCGTATGGCGTGGGATCGTGACCGAGGGTTTTAAAAAGTGGCAGAAAGGCGAGAAAGTATATAATAGAGATAAAGAAAGGATCTCTCTCTATGTATCCGAAGAAATTAAGAAGAACTGGGTAGATTTTATCAAGGAAAGCAATTTTTCAACGATCTCTAAATTAATTCGCGAAAGTGTTAAGTATTTTATCGAATCAAAAAACAATACGAATGATAAGACATTAGCTAATTTGAGTCCTCAAACGATCTCTTCAATCTCGCACTCTTTAAAGGAACCTCTTACTTCGATAAAGGGCTATTCGCAGCTGCTTCTTGAATCAGAGATCTATAAAGATCAGCTCAGTGACCAAGTTCAACAAACCGTTAGAAACATATTTGACCAGAGCATCCTTCTCGAGAATAAAATCATTAATTTTCTTGATAATATAAAGGTTCCGAGTAAAAATTACGACATTCTTTTAATAGAAGATGATTTAGCAACTATAAGGCTCATCACGAGTTATTTTGAGAGCAAAGGATTTTTTTGTAAAGGTGTCGTCAGCGGATCAAAAGGCATCGAAGAATTAAAAAATGCAACACCTAAATTAATATTGCTTGACATCATTCTTCCCGATTTGAGTGGTTATGATATTTGCAAAACAATAAAAAGCGATAATGAATATAAAAAAATCCCAATATATTTCTTGACAGCTATAGCAGGGTCAGAGGTAGAAAGAAATTTAAAAGAAACAGGAGCTGACGGATATATTCTGAAACCATTTAATTTTAGCGATTTTTCTATAGTGTTTGACGTTTTAAATAAGAATATTTAACCAATGAAGATGAAAAGATAGGTTTGGGAGTTAAAATAAACTGCTAACTTTTCTTTTTCTTTTTTTTTATAAGGTAGCAAATTAATCTCAGTTTAAAATTTAAATATGTGATAAGAATCGCTAATTTTAGTGCAATTTTTATTGTTATATTTAAAATAATGATAAAGGTGGTTCAAAAAATGAGCATATTAAAATCCTTTATAAGAAAAACTAATTATGATAAAATGGAAAAAAAACGTCTAAAGGAGCTCGCAAGGAGAGTCGAATATGACGATAATTACGTGAAAGAATTATATCCGAAATGTTTCAAAGATCTTACAAATAATAGTGACTTTCTTTTCGAAAGTGGGTGGAGAGATCGATACATTTTTGTAAGATGTAAAAGCTGTAATCAAATAGTGTATACATAATTTTTTTCATTTATTATGATTAATGAAAGACTAATTTAGGAATTAATGTATACTATTTTTCCTCTAATATCTTTGCCAATATAGAGTTCTACTATTGAAGTTGGAGATCCATAATGATGACTCTCGAAATATCCTTTACCTGGATTAACTAACAATATATCACCTTGAAATTCTAATAGTGGAACATGTGTATGCCCGTATAAAATGGCATCCACATTAAATTCCTTGAATTCAGATAAAACTCGTTTTCTCGTAAGTTTATCAGATCCACCGACAGCCGGATGTGTTATTCCTATCCTTTTACCTAAAATTTCGAAGATTTCTGTTGATGTGAGCTCATTTTGTATGTCTAAAGGGTCTGCATTTCCATATACGCCCTTAAATCGTTGATCTTTAAGCTTTAAAAGACCATCTAAAACATTTTTTGAAGTATAATCCCCGACATGAACAACATAATCTGCATTTCGCATCGCTGTTACTATTTCAAGTGATATTTTTTTAAAAGCTAATACATGAGTATCTCCTACAACTATTATTTTAATTGGCACTATTCTTAATCTAAATCAAACTTTTTATACATGAGATATTAGTAAATAGAATATTCTTGGCTTGCCATTTTAGCTGCTACCATAATTGCTCGTTCCATGGCATTGGTATTTGCAATTCCTTTTCCAACAATATCAAATGCCGTGCCGTGAGCGGGTGTGGTAATTGGACACGATAAACCAGCTACAACTGTTACTCCCGATTCAAAGCCCTTAACTTTAAGGGCTATTTGACCCTGATCGTGGTACATTGTAGTTATTCCATTATATAAACCTTTAAAGGCATTATAAAAGAGAGTATCAGCGGGAAATGGACCAAATGCATTAAGTCCTTCATCTTGAGCTACTTTTACAGCAGGACCAATAATTTCAATCTCTTCGTTTCCATAAAGGCCATCTTCTCCACCATGGGGATTTAAAGCGGCAACTGCGATTTGAGGTTCAACAATACCTCCTAGAAGCATGGTATCGTGTGCTAACTTAATGGCACCTACAATATTTTTAACATTTAGTCGTTTCGACACATCTTTAAATGGGATGTGACTTGTTACTTTTGAAATCCATATATCATTCAATACATTTATCTCGCCAAAGGGCCATTTCACTTTCAAATAGTTTGCAAATAATTTATATATATCGTAACCTCCATATTTTAACGCTGCCTTATTATATGGAGCGAAGGTAAACCCTGCAATATCTCCCTGTTTGACCAATTTTAACGCTGTTTCAAATGTTTCTCCAGTAGCTCTTCCAGAATTCTCGTCTATTTGTCCAAGTTTTATGTTCATTGGATCCATATTTTTTTGATTCAAGAATGGAATTCCACTATTCCAATTTGCTTGAGAAATATCATCAATGACATTTATGGGAAAGTCTAAACGAAGCTTTTTTAGTTCAACATTTAAAACGCGAAAATCTCCAATCAAAACAGGCTTGCAGTGTAGTTTTAGTCTATTATTGAAACACAACTTCGCAACAATTTCTGGTCCTATACCACTCGCATCTCCTAATAGAATACCTAGAATGGGTTTCATATTTTAATCAATTCCTTTGAAATTAGCAACTTTCAAGTGTCACTTAATATTTTTGACATTGTCATTTTTAGAACGCTTCATTCAATAAATTTTAATAATGAATATCTTTTAATAAAGTGATTGGTAATTCAGAATTGGACAGATCATTAAAAATAATAACGATACATTTATTTTATTTCAACTACTATTATTAAATGTTGCATTTGATAATTTTAACTATACGAACATGTTTAAAAATATGACCTTTTTTTTAAATAAACGAAAATTTGCTTTATTGTGATTCCTCCTTGGTTAGGCTTCCTTGTTGTAATTATATTGATAATCTCTTTATCTAAAAAAGAATTGAGTATAGTTTTAACTATTGGAGCTCTAATATTTGGATTATTAACGCAAGTTAATGTTATTAATTCGTTTTTTTTGTCATTACTAATTTTTCAATCATACTTTTAGCTGTATCAATGACATTAATTTCAATTCTTAGGGGAATAATGGATGAATCTTCTAAAAAAAGTTTTGGAAAGCTTCCATGATGATTGTTCGTCCTTAGAATTTTAAATTTTTAAAAAATCATTTTGAATTCTATTGTTCTTTGAAAATGCGAAAAATCTAAAAATATAATCTACATCTAATACTAAAAACATGATTTTGACGAATAGAATAAACATTTTGTTCGTGTTCTTTTATAAAATTACAATGCTCAGGAGGTATTTCTTCTAAAACTCTAAAAAAAACTCTATTACCTTCTATCCAAATTTTATCGACCATGAAATCAAAGTTGCCATTAGGGTAATAACTATAAACTTGAAAGCAAGTTAGTTTTTCTGGTTCAAACTTACTGTTTAACATCTTATCTGTTTTAACACCAACTATTATGCTTTGATTTGATTTTTTACAGTATTCTTATCGTCAAAAATAGCTAAAAATGAAGAAAAAAAATTGTGTCTCCTAAAGTGTATTAATTTTTTTTAGTATTCTTGATAATTAATGAAACAATGCAATTAATAACTCTTTCATTACTAGACTTTTTCGTAGCAATATCACAGAAATGAAATTTCTTTAATTTACAATAAAAATTGGTGTAAAAAGCCCTAAAAAATAGTGAATAAAATTAAAGATATAATAATTTTAAAAATAAGTGTTTTTATAATAATAATTTTAAAATTTTCGATTTTTTAAAATTACTTATCAAATGGAAAGTAGTCGCAGGTAAAACGGGTGTTAAAACGACGAGATTTTTGGTGTAAATGGGAATTTTTTAAAATTGAATATTTATTCTCATTTTAAAAGAAAGTTTTACATAAAAAGGTTTTTTTGATGTGTTTTTTTGTAATGCATTCGATTGATTATTATTTTTCCATAAAAATAAATATTTTATTGAATTTAACAAGAATAAAATTTTTAACAAACTATTAAAGGGGAAAATAAATTAAAACCTTAAATGTTGGACTGATAGGCGCTGGTGCAATAGGTAATTTTCACTTGGCGGGATATATTCTAAACAAGAATTGTAAATTTATTGCTATTGCTTCTCGAACTGAAGAACATGCAAGAGTTGCTGCAGAAAAATACGAAATCCCTAATATTTACGTCAACGATGATTGGAAGAAAATGCTTGATGATGAGAACTTAGACATAGTTAGCATCTGTACTCCCAATTATTTACACGCACCCATGGTTCTGGAAGCAATAAAAAATGATATTAACATTTTATGCGAAAAACCTATATGCGTTTCTTTGGAAGAATTAAAGTCTGTCGAAAAGAAATTAAAAAATAAGAAAAATCTTGTATTTTTCACGGTTTTTCAAAAAAGATTCATCACAATCTTTCCAGTAATTAAGAATATAATCGATAATAATGTGTTAGGAAAAATTACTTTAGTACGATACTTTTTTTCACATTTTGGACCCTATACTTCTTGGAGCGCTCAATCTAAAGAACGATGGTTTTTTGATTCTAATAAGGCTAAAGGTGGAGTTTTTTTAGATTTAGGAGTTCATTGTATAGATTTACTTCGTTATTTAATTGACGATTACTCCAAAATCGAAGGATTCAATTATAATACATCGTGTAAAAATATGACTGACGAAGATAACTGCAATGTCATTTTTCGATTTAAAAACGACGTTCTAGGTGTTATTAGCGTTTCGTGGTGCAATCATCCTGCGGAAATCATTGAAATAATTGGAACGACTGGCTCTCTCAAGCTAGATTTATTTCCTAGATGTGATATTTCTGTTACTCCTAACAAATTAAAAAGAAATGAGTTCGTCAAAAATGCCATTGAACATGAAATCTCCAATACAAATCCTCTCCATGATCTTATTGATAGCTTTATAAATTGTGTATTGGAAAAAAAAAGCGATAGTCCTAATTTTGAAGATGGCAAAAAAGCAGTAGAATTTTGTTTAAACGCTTACTCGTTAAAGAAGCATCCATGAATATTCTCTATTAATTCATTTTAAAATTTATTATAAAAAAAAAGGATTTTAAGAATTTGGTTAATGATATTATCAACTAAAAAATTTCAATTAATTCTAATTACACCTTAACAACCCAGCCGAATTCATCTTCAATTTCCAAACGTTGGATTCCAGTCAAAAGATCATATAATTTTATCGTGATTTCTCCTGGCTCCGAGTTGTTCCAAACTCTCTTTTGGTCTCCTAAAGTAACCGAGCCAATAGGAGTAATGACTGCAGCTGTACCAGTACAGAATGCTTCCAAGCAGGTATCTTCAAATAACTCTTTATAAGAAACATCTCTCTCTTCGACTGCCATCCCTAACTTTTTTGCGGCTAATTCCAAAACTGATTTTCTTGTAATTCCTGGTAATATTGTTCCTCTTATCCTTGGAGTGGCAAGTTTTCCGTTTATTACTGCGAAAAAGTTGGCCGTTCCCACCTCGTCAATATATTCCATATTCTGGGCGTCTAAATAAATGATTTGAGCAAACCCTTTTAATTTCGTTTCTTTTGCGGGTTTCATTGTACCTGCGTAATTACAACAAGTTTTAGAGAAGCCAGTCCCTCCTGGAGCTGCCCGGGTATATTTTTTTGAAATTTCCAAATTGATTGCTGTAAACCCTTCAGGGAAATAGGGACCGACTGGAACGACGAATATTATAAATTTATATTCTTCAGCAGGCGCAACGCCTAAAACTGGACCGTTCCCTATTAATAAAGGCCTTATATATAAGGCCCCCTCGCTATCATAAGGTGGAATGTATTCGTTGTTAGCCTTTACCACTTGCTTTACAGCGTCAACAAATTTATTGACATCGTAATGTGGCATTAAAAGTCTTTCAGCACTCTCGTTTAATCTCTTACCATTTTCTTCAGGTCTGAATAAAACAATTTCACCGTTTTTAGCTTTTAAAGCTTTCATTCCTTCGAAGATACCTTGTCCATAGTTTAAGACGCATGCCCCCGGTGAAATTTCAAATGGTCCAAATGGCACTAATTTTCCTTCATCCCATTTTCCATCTTTATAATCTGAAACAAACATTGTTTTTGTTTCAATGAAGGAAAATCCTAAATTGTAAAAATCTATATCTTCAATTTTTTTTGTTATGGTTACATCATCTATTTTTTTTTTTTATTCAATTTATTTCTATTTACATGATCTTTAAGAAAAGGGCATTTATATTTCTTAATTTAAATAAAATAAAACTGCTACACAAGAAAGTTTATTTAAAATTATTAAATTTAAAAGAAGTCAAAAATGCTCTCTTGCGATATAATACTAATACTATTGTAATGAATCCCGATTTTTTAACCAATAGGACTGCTGTATTACTATTTGATGAGATCATTATTGAAATTATATATATCATTATTATTTAATTTTTCCAATTAAGTTTTGTTACTACAAAAATTAGAATTTAAATTTCATTTTATTCTTCTTTTTAAAACGAAAACATAAATAATTGAAGTCTGTTACTATTTATAATTTTGAAAAGTTTCAAAAAAATTCGATTAAGACATGAATATTGACCCAAATATCCAGGAAAAAATTAAGATTATTATAGCCGGCTTGGATAATGCTGGAAAAACCAGCTTCTTAATAGCTCTTAGAAAAAAATATAATTTTTACGAGGAAGTTCAGAAATTAAAGCCCACAATCAAAATAGATTATAGTTCATTTAAATTTTTAAATCATCTCTGTTCTTTATGGGATATGGGAGGACAGGAAAAGTATCGAAAAATCTACATGAATAATCCGATTTATTTCACGGCGACTAAGTATCTTTATTACATTATTGACATTCAAGATGAGTTAAGACTAGAAGAATCAGCTCAATACTTGCACGAATTATTAGAAATTTATAGAGGAAAGGATATTGACTATTCAAACGAAATTCTTATTTGTTTTAACAAGTATGATCCAAAATATAAGAAAAATGAAGAGTTTTCGGAGCGAACAGAGATGATTAAAAATGTAATTTTAATTCAAAACAAGGACTTTCAATTCAGATTTTTTAACATGTCCTATTATGATATATCATCTTTATCGAAAGCTTTATCGTATTCTTTAAGTAAATTATTAAATCTCGAGACAATTAATGCTACGTTGGAAAAAATAATGGAAGAATTTGACTGTGGCTATGTCATTTTATACACTGAATCGGGATTAATAATTACTGATTACTATAAAGAATTAATTGATCCAAGAGATTTTGAAGAGAAAATTGTTAAAATTAACGACGATCTTGAGTTTTTCCAAAGATTAATTGACGAAAAGATAAGTATTGATGAGAGAATAACATTTTCTGATAATAAAGTCGAATACGTGAAAAGATACGATGGATTAGAAAAATATCGAGATGGCAAGTTTTATTTAGGAGTTTCGTATCTCCCCAAAAAATAAATGAACTCAAGGTGGAATTAGAAAAGTTCCAAAAAGTTTTAGAAACCTTGTGAAAAAAAAAAAATTAAAATTCAATTTTTACTTTTTTTACATATAATCATAAGTTTAAAAGATTTTTAATCATGCCAGAACATGCGCCAGAGTTGCCACAGACTTCACGCCTGAGCCATGGAGTCGCTTAGCCCGGATTTATTAAAGTCTTAAAACTTTTATGAAGGACATTTGAGCGTCAGCCTGCAGAGTTGATATGCGAGGGTTCAAATTTGGAATTACATTGCGTGATGCCATGAAAATCCCTCCTCTGGCTCCATTTACAATATTTTTTTATTGTAAATAAAAATAAAAAAGAAGAATATTAATGCCTGGGAGACTACTTTTGTTTTTCCCATTTCTTCAGATATATTACTTCGGAAAGCGTAGATCCTCTTTTAATTTCTTCCCGAAATCTATTTTCTTTCTCTAACACATTGATAGCTCTGTTCGCCATCTCTTGAGCTTTTTTTTTAGGAATTACAACTACACCGGAATCATCTCCCACGATCCAATCTCCCGGGGCAACATTTTGACCAGCACATACGATGCTGACATTAGTTTCTCCTAATCCTCTAGGTTCACCAGCAGTAGGAGTAAAATGTCTAGCAAAAAGGGGAAATTTAATTTTTCTTATATCATCAATATCTCTTACAGCGCCATCAATAACTACGCCTGCTATTCCTTTTACTTTGCAGCTCCACGATGCCAACTCGCCCCAAACTGCAATGTTTCCTTCACACGCATCTATCACGATGACATCTCCTTTTTCAGCTTCTTCAATTGCTTCAACGGGTTTACTCCAATCTCCATTATACGTTCTAACGGTATAGGCAGGCCCAGCAAATTTCAATGGTAGTTCTTCATTACCTATCCACACTGGTTTTAAACCCTTCATCTCTCCTGATCTGTGCATGGCGTCAGATATATTTGGAGTTGAAACTTTCATGAACGCATCCTTGATATTGGCAACATCATATTTTTTAAACAATTCTGTTTTTATTGGTTTTGCAGATCTAATTGCTTGTAAAATGTTTTTTGCCGTGTTTTCGGGTTTTTGAGATTTATAAAGAGCACCTCCAACAATTATCACATCAACGCCTATTTGCTTTGCAAGAGCTGCAGTTTCGCTATTTATTCCTCCTGCTATTGCTAACTATGTGGTAGGGTGTAATTTTTCCTTTAACTTTCTAGCAACCTCAAGTGTCTTTTCGCCACCGTAAATTACTTGTTGATCAACACCAACATGTGAGCAAATCATATCTACCCCCAAAGTTTCTAATTCTAAAGCTCTTTCAATAAGTCTTTCTTCTGGTATATCTATAGTATCGCAGCCTAACATTACACCATATTTTTTTGCAGCCTCTACTGCTTCAGTTACAGACGCATTATCGCTTCCACCTAACATGAATACTATATTGGCCCCAGATTTTGCTGCTATTTCAATTTCTATAGTTCCGCCATCAGCTGTTTTCATATCAGCGATAATTACATAATTTGGAAATTTTTTACGCAACATCCTTATAGCGTTCATTCCCTCTGATTTAATTAACGGCGTTCCTGCTTCTATCCATTCGACGCCTCCTTTCACTGCTTCTTCTGCGATTTGTAAAGCCCTGTGTAAATTAATGACATCTAATGCTATTTGAAAATATGGTTCATTTTCTCTTTTTCTAAACAAAATTTATTACCTAAATGTATTCATTGAAAAATTAAATAATTATATGTTGTAAAACCTATCAATTAGTTAGAAAATTTTATAATTTTATAATTTTTTCCATTTTTGGTTTTATTAAATGTTTTTTATCTATTTCAATTTCAATTAAAATTAAATTATATTGTTTTTATTATTATATTAAAAACACACTATGGAAATAAAAAGTCTAAAAATAAAAATATACCAATAAAACGAGTGGAGTGGAGTTGATTTGAGCGAGGATTACGATTATTTATTTAAATGCGTCGTTGTAGGGGACGGTGGCGTTGGAAAAACTGCTTTAACGATTCGGTTCTCCAAGGGATATTTTACGGAAGACTATAAAATGACGATCGGTGTCGATTTCCACGTAAAAACGATTGGGATTGACACTGTTGACGGACCGATCCAAACCAAGTTGCAGATTTGGGATACAGGGGGTCAAGAGCGATTTAGTAGTATTAGACCAATGTACTACAGAGGGTCTTTGGGGGCTCTTATAATCTTCGATCTAACATCTTACGAAAGCTTTCAACATCTACCTCAATGGCTCGAAGAGATTAGGGCTAACATCAAAAACGAAATTCCGTTGCTACTAGTTGGTAATAAGAGCGATCTTGTTGAACACCGCGCTGTATCGGTGGATGAAATCAATAGTTATACGAGAAAATTTAACTTGTATTACATGGAAACATCAGCAAAAACAGGTGAAGGTGTAGGAGATTGTTTTTATATTCTAGCTTGCTTGATGATAGGTGCAGGAGTGCCCGACCAACTCATATCTAGTGGAATAGTTTTTAGTCCGGATCATATTTCCGTTAAATCTGTGACCGCGAAGCCGGAACTGGCGTTTAATCTAGAAGCCCTTAAAGTTCAAGAACCACCACCAATGAAAATAATTGAACCCGAACCTCATTTAGAACCGGAACCAGATGTAAGTTTCGAAGCCCCACAAGTTCCAGAACCGCCACCAATGAGAATATTTGAACCCGAACCTCATTTAGAACCGGAACCAGAAGTAAGTTTCGAAGCCCCACCAGTTCCAGAACCACCACCAATGAAAATAGATGAACCTGAACTTCATTTCAAACCGGAACCAGAAGTAAGTTTCGAAGCCCCACCAGTTCCAGAACCACCACCAATGAAGGCTTCAACGGAAGAGCAGGTAAATCTCTCACCCATACCAGATGCGCCTTCCTTTCCGGATTCCAAAGCGTACAAACCAAAAGCGGTTCCCTTTTCGTCAAATATTCCTGTTCCAGCACCTACTCCAGAAGATTTTCAAGAATCTCAAGAATTAGATACAACAAAACGTTCTTCCGAATCCACAACTCCCTTCATCCTACCAAAACATTCACCAGCTCTCGAATCAAAACCTACTTCGATTCCATTTGAGAGTTCTTCTATTAGCACTTCTACTTCACCACCAGAGGGAATTAATAATGTTAGACCATTTTCTCCATCCACTAGTTCAAGTTCAGATGAAATAATAGATTATACAACTAAAACACTTAAATCAAAGAAAGATAAAAAGAAAAAAACTAAAAAGAAAAAGAAAGTAAAAGAACAAACAGAAAAGGTTAAAAAAGAAAAGAAAAGCAAGGTCAAAGAAAGCTTTCCTTTTCAAACAGCAACGCCAACATCAAGTACTTCGAGTACTCCATCTCTTTTTCAGGCATTAAGCAAAAAAACGGAAGTTTCTACGCCAATTAAGAGCACTGCCTTTACATCATTTACACCTGGAGAAAAAGAAGTGTCAAAAGAACCATCCGATCTCAGGATCATTCCTAAAGTTGAGGATATTGAAAGCAAGTCAAGTAGTTTCACGACTGAACCGCAATCTCCATCAATTTTTTATCAAGACCAACCATCAAGTAAGCAAGATCTAATGGTTTGTAGTCACTGCGGAGCAACATTATCTAAAGATTATTTATTTTGTAATAAATGCGGGAATAGAATTTAAAATTAACAAAAAACAGGATTAACTAGATAAATTTAATATATCTCCTATACTAAGGCATTTTTCCACATATTGGACAAACAGACCACATTCTCTTTATTTTAGATTTGCAGTGATGGCATACTTTTAAATCAGGATCAATCTGAGTTTGAGGTTTTCCAAAGATGGTTGGACTTTGTTTATTTTGAGTTTGCTTCACAGGGGTGCCAAGGAATTCTTTTGGTGGAGTGGACGAGCGTTGTATATTTTCTTGTATTGCTCTTGCTTCACGTTGAGGAAGCTCTTCCTCCTTTAAACCTTCGCTAGGGCCTCCTACTTTATAATAAAAATATTTGTTATCGTTATTTTCAATAACAGTTTCTCCATCAGCTAAACTTACTTCAATGTAGTAAATAATGACAGTACCTATTGGAACTTCGGCTATTTCAGCTAAGAAATAATCGGTTTTAAAATTCATTGGCATTTGGTACCACGATTTTCCCTGGTTAGCACTAAAGACCAATTGAACTTTATTAATTGCTTGATTAAAATTATCTTCTGTCATTTTCACCACGATTTTGATGTTTTTATTAAATTCCTCCAACGCTTGCTTGTTTTTTCCCGTTTCTACAGCGTCCCAAGCAGTTCCACATCGAGGACACGCGACAAACCAGTTGGGATACTCGGAACCGCATTTCGTGCAGTTTTTAGTGAAATATCGCGTCGTTTTTATTCCTAAATTAATTTTTTTTTCTTTTCCCATGGTGATTGGCTTTACATTCTATTGATCTCAAATAATAATTTTTAAACGCTAATTATTAGTTAGACTTAAAATTTATAATTTTTTCGGGTTTTCTTGTATGAATAAAAAGATTAATAAAATTGTTATACTTTCCTTTGGTAATGTTAAGGAACAAAAAAGGGAATGAACTCATTAACTCAAAGGATTTAGAATCTCTCTTAACCGCTATTGATGATTTAATCGATATTAAGATGATGATTAGACAAATTACTCCAAGTTACAAGTTTGACGATGTCTTAAACGATAAATTTTTACACTTATTAAGATCTTTACATACAAAACTTCACCCGATTTTTTTAAAATTTTTAACGCAAGAGGATGCTTTAACTTCTAAAGATTTAGTAAAAGAAAAAGTACTTAGAATGATTAATGCTGGAAACTTTGCCTTAATTTCAGCAGAGCGTTCTAAAAAAAAGTTAAAAAGTATAGGAGTTAATCCTCGCCAAATAATCGTTATGGGAGGACCTATTTCTGCGGAAGATTACAAGCTAATAAATCCAAACCTTCCGGATAAAGCTCTTGAAGGCATAAGAAAAAAATGCGAACATCTAATTTATCAAATAAAAAGCGAGAATTGGGAGAAAAAGGATTTATATTTCATCTACGATACAGATAATCCTACAGATAAATTAATATTGAAAAAATTAGATGACATTTCGAGACTAATTGGTAAAAAATTAAAAACTATGGAGTTAAAATCTTGGAAAGACTTAGGTTCTTAACTACTTTATAATTTAGTTGTTTTTAATTTCTTCAAGATATCTTCTAAATCATCCATAAACTTTGTCAAATGATCGCGTTTCACATGTGGCATGATAACAATTCTTATTAGATTAAAATCTTCGAACTTTCCTGTCATCCAATTCTTTTTTCGAAGTTCCTTGTCGATTTTAAAAATGTTTTCTTCACCCTCAGTAGTTATTCCTACGACGTTCATAACCGGATGGGCTGCCAATTTAACGCCGTTGATTTCACTCACTCGTTTAACAACAAATTCTGTATTTTCCATACAAGTCTTTATGATGTTTTTAAAACCGTTAAACCCTAAATATTTTAATAGCGCCCAAAATGCTATTATAGGGGCCCCAGGTCTTGTTCCAACGATATTAAGGTGTTTAAAAGCACCTCCCGCTAAATATGGGATCTCATATCCAGCTTCTTGTAAAATTGATCGTTCTTTTAGGAAAATTCCTCCAGAGGGTATGATACCCATTCCCATTTTATGAGGATCTGCCGTTATTGAGCAAACACTATTGTTCGAAAAATCCCATGGAGGGATATTATGCTTTAATTGTTTTAAAAACGGTAATACAAAACCGCCAAAAGCGGCGTCAACGTGAAAAAAGATCTCTTTACCTTCAATAATTTTTCCAATCTCACGAATAGGATCGATTAATCCCAGCGATGTAGTTCCTGCAATTCCAACGACGCCACAGGTATTTTTATTAATTAAAGAGTCAAAATGGTTTAGATCTAGTTCAAAATCATCATTTAGATTTGCTTTTCGGACTTTAATTCCTAATAAATCTCCACCTTTGTCAAAAGAAATGTGTGCGGAAGCAGGAACAACAATTTCTGGATTTTTTATTTCTGACCTTAATTTTTTTGCAATCCTCATTGCAATTATGTTGGCTTCAGACCCTCCTGTCGTAAATGACCCTAAAATATTTTTACCTCCAAATAATTCACCGATTTCTTCGACTAACTCTTTTTCTAAATTTGCTGAACCCTCAAATAAGCCCGGATCACCTAAATTTTTATTAATATATTTCATATAAACATCCTTACCGAAATTGATAGGTTCAGAGCACATTGATCCCAAAATGAATCCTGAATCGTATGTTAAGTCCCGAGATAATTTCTCTTCTAATATCTTTAAAATCTCTTGTTTTTTTAATCCTTCCTTCAACATTACTCTGAAATAAAGTCTTGAATTCTAATTATTTTTTACTATTTTTTCAAGAAATGGATTTTTTAATCACGTTAAATTTTAAAAGCTCTAATCAAAAACCAATTCATTTGCCTGAAAGAGTTTTTTATAAAATTTAAGGCAAAAAAACCCACGAATCGATGTTTTTCCGTCCGTGGGAGGATTTCCTACCTTACTATAAAGTAAGGCTTGCGTGCTAATATAAAACCCGCCTCCCGAAGGAGTAGTCCACATCGGCAATGTTACTATGGGTTTCCAGAAGGTTCCCCTTCGGTTGTCAGAAGCACTGGTCCTAACCCTGCAGGACTATTTAACCCCTGGCCGTAGTGTTTGGGGCTTGTGGAGCATTTCGATGTATCTAAG
>JAUXAJ010000131.1 GCA_030620005.1 Promethearchaeota archaeon
GTCGTTTTTTCCGTTTAATTTTGTAAGTACAATTTTTTTAATATTAATTTTATATGGAATCGGCAAATATAGTTTGTATCAAAAATCAGACAAGAAAGAGAGCTAAAGAAATGGAAATAATACCGGCTATTGATATTAGCAAAGGCAGATGTGTTCGGTTGTATAAAGGAAAGAAAGGAACCGAAACCGTATATTTTGAAAACCCCCTCGAAGCCCTAGATTTTTGGATCAATAAAGGCGCTAAAAGATTGCATTTTGTTGATTTAGACGGAGCCTGGGGTTCAGACAGGAATAAACAATTATTAAAGGAGATGGTTGAAAAGGCTTCTGAAAAAGTCAAAGTGCAAATTGGAGGAGGCATCAGGAGCGTCGATGCGGCCGTTGAAATTATTAAAAAAGGTGCTGATCGGGTAATTTTGGGAACTTTAGCAGTAAATCATCCTGATTTGATAAAGGACTTGGCAAACAAAATTGGATCTAACCGAATAATTGTTGCACTGGATTATAAAGACGGAAAAATTGCTACTCATGGATGGACAGAACAAACAAATAAGGATCCTTTTACTTTTGGTAAAAACATTGCGAAATTAGGTGCGGGATATATTTTATTCTCTTCAGTCGAAGCTGATGGAACATTTACCGGTCCAGACATGAACAACATTAAAAAAATGGTTGATGCCGTGACCATTCCAATTTATGCAGCAGGGGGCGTTAGAAACGAAGAGGATATTAGAAACTTGAAGAAAGTCGGAGTCCACGGAGTCATCGTTGGAAAAGCGTTTTACGAGAAAAAAATTCCTTTTTCAATAATTGAAGATCCTCAATTTTAGGAATACTGGTAAATTGTTTAATCGAAAAGATTTGCGAATAATCTGGACATCCCTGGACATCCCCTCTACAACGTGATAGATCGGCAATGGACGATTGCAACTGCTCCAAGATACAATATAAACGAAAGAATTATAAATGTGTGGAAGATGTAAATATTTCAATAATTTTTATAATGTCCAGATTAGTAAAAGATTTTAAAAACTATGAATAACCCTAAATAAATTAAGATTATAATATTTTTTATATTCTATCAGTAGTTTCAATATTAAACCATAATTCTACTATTCTTAAGAGAATTTAAAAGAGTTAAACAATATATTTAACATGAGTTAAATTATTATTCAAGATTAATTCCAAAAATGCAAGAATATTTCATTATCTTTTTACCAGCTTTTATATTAGGCATGTTGCATACTTTTATCCCTTGCGAGGATAAGGCGATTTTATTCTTTTGGTCATTAGGAATCGCTAAGGAGGCTAAGAAAAGTGTTTTTATCTTGGCATTATATGGTCTTGGATTAATGACAGCTAATTTAATAATAGCTTCAGGTACAATATTAATTAGTCTAATTCCAAGAATAATTCTCCCTAATTTAATCTTTGATCCTCATTTAATTAATTTTTTCGGATCATTGACATCCATGTTCGCTTCGACTTTTTTCTTGTTCTTCATAACGCGCAGAGATTACATGCCTCATTCGAAATCAAAAGAAATTCATGCAATACAAGAGTTTAATTGGGCAAGAAAGAGGACACCATATCTTCTTGGTATTTTAGCAGGTTTTCCACCGTGCGTTTTTGAATTGTTAATTTATTCACAGTGCTTAGTATTAAGTTTGAGCTATGGGTTTTTACAAGGGTTTTTAATAGTTTTATATTTTTCTCTAGGAACTTTCATTGGTTTATTTCCATTAGCCTTCGCAAAACAGGGCGCTTCTCACATCATAGGAAAGGAAAGTAAACAAAAGAATAGAATTTTCTTTTTAATGATTTTACTCATAATAAGTTTTAACACAATAATAATGGTTTTAAGTTTTCTAAGGATTCCTATTTTCCCTGTTGGAAATTTGTGAAAAACTGGGAAGGCTTATCCGGTCTGTCAAGATGATGAAAGCGATATAAAGTTATATCTTTCGTCAATATATTTAAAAAAAGATAAGATAAGTTCATTTAATTTACAAAAATATTTAAAAAACAATTATTGGACTAAAAAAATTTTATAGTTTGAATTTTATATTAATTAATATAGATATTAAAAAAAATTAATTATCATTATTATTTTAAATATCATGACATGTCTATTCTGTGATTCAGAAAAAATAGATTTTACATGCGAAAAATGTCAAAGTAGTTTTTGTGTTTATCTGGTAAAGCAGTGACTTAAGAATACATAATCTCCTTAAAGCTTATATATTAATACCCTAATACATAGTCATATTCCGTGAGTATAGAATTGTCGGAAAACTTAAAATCGAGTTCTTTAAGATGGTTTAACAATTCTTTCTCGCCAATAAAGGATACACCTTTTCTTATATAGCATTCTCTATCCAAGGATTTATCAACTTCGCTACTATCTAAACCTGAAAGTTTAATTAAAGAATTTAAATTCACTTTATCACCTTCAGTTATTTTCTTGTCTATTTCTAAGAAATCTGTAGAAAACCTTAAAAGGAGATTGTACCCACCCTGCACACCAAAAAGGTCTCCACTCTTTAATTTTACGACCCCATCAACAAAATAATAGGCAACACCATAAACCTCACTAAATTTTTTTAGGAAATCTATGATGTTATGATAATCCGAATCCGATTTCAGATGATATAACCATATAATCATATTAATAAGAAGTAAATTCAAGTATTTAAATTTTACTACCGTATGCAATAATTCTCCAATCAGACACTTCTTTGTAAGAAATAGAGATGCCTGTTTGTCCCTTAAAATCCTTTGCAATAAATTCAAATCTGTCTTTAGGGTCCATATCATAGTTTACTTTAATCAAATAATAGTCTTCTTTATTTAATTCATTGAACAATTTTACTTTTTGTTCATCCCTTTCAAGCAATTCAAGCCACTCTTTTTTTGTAGCTCTGTATCCAGACATTCCATAAAGTGCCCTAAATCCAATCTTTGGATCCGGGTCGTGTTGCTCGCCTTGGTATTCTATAGCTAATTTAATTTCTCTACCTCCTATACCTCCTATCTTTAAAACTACAAACATATCTACGTGAACATTCTGATGAGTTAATTGCGAATATTTTTTTTGGTACAATATTTTTTTTGGTACAAAATTATCCAACGGATAGCGTGAATGAAAAATCTCCCCAGATTTTAAATGTCTTTTAAATAGATATTTGAAAATTTTATAGGTAATATACTCGTTTCTATGAGATGCACATACGGGACAATAAGATCTTCCATTTCTAATATTCACGTATAAGTTATCAAAAATCTCCCCGCACGCCTCATCTTTATGCTTCCACCTTAATTTGATATTAACTAAGCTTTTACCAGGATGATTCTTCAAAAATCTTTCAGCTAATTCGTTAAACTCAGATTTAGTTAATGGTTTATTTGGATCTTTGAATGAAACTAAATCTAAACCCCTTGCTTGACCAACACCAAAAACATCGTCGAACGATAATTGACGTCTCTTATTTACACACTGAAGACAACCGTACTTCTTTAGCGAATTAATCTTTTTTGGAAAAAAAAGAATTAAGACTTTTGTCTTGCCTTCTTTAGCAGACATTTTTTAGCGCGTTTCGATTTTGTATCCTTAGTATGCTCCCTCAACAGGATACAACGCGGATCACGAGATCGTTAAAATAATGACTCGCGAACACCTTTTTTATGACTGTAACGATTGCGATTCTGAAGTAACCTAGTTATTGCCAATTAGAAAATCTAAGGCAACAAAAAACAATTATTGGACTACAATGCAAAAATATTATAGTTTAAATTTTATATTAATTAATATAGAAAATAAAAAAATTAATTATTATTATTATTTTAAATATCATGACATGTCTATTCTGTGATTCAGAAAAAATAGATTTTACATGCGAAAAATGCCAAAGTAGTTTTTGTCTGCAACACATGGCATCTACAGAGACTTGGGAATGCAAGAGACACGGTGTCGTCTATTCAAAAGCTAAAGCTGCCGAAAATAACTATAAATGCACTATTGTAGAAAATAGTTCTTGCCCTGAATGTAAATCATCCTTGAGGTTGGAAAGATTATCTTCAGGACAATTTTATTTTGAATGCATCAATCCAAGTTGCGCTTGGAATTCGTATTTAAAAACGCCTGGTTTATTTTTTCCTTCGAAAGAGCAATTAACACGAGAAGGAAATAGATTTGGACTTATTAGGGGGCTTAAATTATGTGGAAAAAAATTAAAGGGCATTTCGGGAAGAGAGATTTGTCCTAAATGCTTTATAGACCTATTAAAAAGGAGCCCTATTACCAATTTCTCAACGGTAATGAATACTCTCTTCATTTCGGCAGAACAGATGATAAAACTAATTGAAAAATACATTGCTGAAGAACGCATCTATGGAATAATTGATCAAAGAAATCAAATGTTTTATTATATATCTTCAGATCTTCGGGAGAAAATCCTCTCAAATTTTTACGAAGAAGGCATAATAAAGGTAGCGGACTTAGGGATAATATTAGACATGAGTTCGGATGTTGCTGTTAAAGTTATTTACAAGCTGATCAACCAATTCCAAATTAAAGGCTCTTTCTCTCAAGATAAAAAGACTTATTTCACTCAAAAATATATTAGCTCAACTTTAATAAAAAAAATTAACAAGAGTGGCAGGAATAACTTGAAAAATCTTGCTAAGGGATATGCTTTGCCTGAAGACCTTATAAAATCATTTTGCGTTAATTTAATGCGAACAAAAGCAATTAACGGATTCTTTGCCAATCGAGGAAAGGAAATAATAACATCTGTTCAAATTTTTAAAGAAATAAAGGAGTTTTCCGCAAAAACAGGCTTATTTGAACTTTCTATGCTTGCTCAAAATTTAAAAATTGCGGTTGAACTGGCAAGAAAAAGCCTTTACGATTTAATCAAGAAAGGAGAAATTCACGGAATTTTTACTCAAAGAAGGGAGTTCATGACAAATACTCATTTTCAATCTAAAATTAAAGAGCTAGCTAGAGCGTACAGGACAATGCCGTTAAAAGAACTCTCTAATAGGCTAGGCGTCACGGAATCAAGCGTTGAGGAATTTTTGGCGGTCTTAATTGGTAGAGGTGAAATAGACGGATATATTGACATGGCAAAAAGGTTATTTGTAGCGTATAGCGTGGCGAGAGCACCTCAAGTAGCTACTCGTGCTACACATGGAATTACCGAACTTGAAGGCGACGATAAAATTGAAGTCTTAAGAGATTACGACTTCATCGGAGGGCAGCTCCACTTCAAAGTCGTGGTGAAGAATCACGGCAAAATGACAATAAATAATATTAAAGTAGTGTTAGACGTTCCAACAAGCTACAATGTGAAAGATCCCATGATAAATATTCCAGTTATCGAAAGTGGAAATTCTCGTGGTGTGGATTTCTATTTAGAACCTAGAGAATGTGGAATATCCAACATTGGAGGAACAGTGATCTATAAAAACGCAAAAGGAGAATCTCGCACAATTAATATTAGAAAAAAGGAAGCGCAAATTAAATGTCCTTTAGTATGTACATCAATGGACACCATAGAGGACTGCCAATTAGCAATTCAAACCCTTCCAAACGACGCTCGAGCGTTTTTAATAGCGGATTT
The DNA here is from genome assembly GCA_030620005.1 of Promethearchaeota archaeon. The sequence continues at coordinate 5,625 of JAUXAJ010000131.1, forward strand.
AGACCCCCGATTGGCGTTTAGATCAGGAATTCGAACCGTAAAAAATTTTGAGACGACAATGGTTACTTCTCATGAAGGTACAGACACGGAGAAATTGTACGAAGCCGAAGCGTGGTTCTGCTCAGAAGCCAAAGTGACTGGTGGACGTATAATAACAAGAATATACGTCTCTGAAGCAAACCAGTCGTTAGAGGTTCGAGTTTGGTGCGCCAACCCAGGACAATTGACCGGATTTTTAGCAAAAATAATAGAAATGCTTTTTGAACAGATAAATATCATCCGAAAGATCAAAGCTGACGAGAGGGAAAAAACGCTTGATGTCATGAGTATCACTCAGAACTTAGCAGAGATTTCAGATTATTGCATGCTACGATGGAAGGCTCAAAACATTAGAAACAAATTACACGATACTTTCGTCCAGTTAAGAAGATTATTGGGGGAAAATGAACCAGTTTTAGGACGTTTGGAATTCTGGCTTACAAATTTAAACAAATACGGAAAGGACGATAAAATTAGCGATGAAGACGCAGACAAGCTCGTTAATGACGTCGAAAGTTTCAAAAACACATTGGCTCGGTCGATCAAGTTATAGATTTTATTAAAAGCGCAAAAACTTAAAAAACCACGGTTAGAATTTCAAGAATTTTTTTATTAGAAATTGGACTATTGAAGTTTTAAAAAGTTTAATGAAATAAAGTTAATTAATCAAGACTATTACTGATTTTTTTCTACATGAAAAAAATTAAATACTTGATTATCAATTAATAAATATATAAAGAAATAAATAAAAGAGTTAGGTGGATAAATATACCAATTATTAGTTTTTCTGCAAATTCTTCTCTACTTGAATTTATTAATAAATTAGTCAGAAAAAATCATTATGAAAATAAATCAAAATTAATCAGGGACGCATTATTACGACTAATGTCGACAATTCCCGATTCCCTGGACGAGACGGGAATTAGCACTATTGAAAGCATTTTTTTACCAACAACTAAAAGCATTGTTGGCAACATGGTAATTAGTTTCTCATTAAAAGACAGTTTATCAATTCAGAAACGAATCAATAGAATTGAAGACTTTTATAAAGACCAAATTGTTAGCAAGAATCAGCACTTCATTTCTCACCATGCTGTAATTTTTATCATTTTTGAAGGTTTAGTGCAAGATTTTCAAAAACTCGTTGTTGAAATAAACAGCATTAAGGAAATAAGTAATTTTAGATACATGATTTTAAAATAAACTTCTATTTCTATTTATTGTTACGATATGCAGTCAAACCCGCCATGAAAGTGGGTGCGAACTCGTAGGAAACTACTGACTTTATTTAGGCAGTAGTAGTTCATCTATATTAAAATTGAAATACAATCGTAAACATTAATTTTTTATATGAATTAAATAGACTTAATGTAAAACTTGTATTATTAAAATCATAAAAAATTCACCTCAGATGTAACATCATGGGAAAAAATAAGTATGGTAAAAGCTTCAAGCAAAAAGGACAAGCAACTAAAGGTTCTGGAAAGAAAGGAGGTGCACCCATTAAAAACAGCAAGATTAAAGCAAGTCATATCTTAGTAGATAAGTATAAGAAGGCACAGGAGATTTACGAAGATTTACAAGCTGGAGAAAACTTTGAAATGCTAGCTAGACAATACTCAACTTGTTCAAGTAAAAGTAAAGGTGGAAATTTAGGCCAATTTCCAAAAGGAAAGATGGTATCCGAGTTCTGGAATGCTTGCACTAAATTACGAATCGGTGAAATTTCTCAACCCGTAAAAATTCAATATGGATACCATGTTATAAAGCGAACCGGTTAAAAAAAAGAAAGTAGCCCAGGACGGATATTTGCCAATTACACGATACGAAGTTACGCGCAATTCGTTTCGAACCGTCGTTTCCTCCGAGGAAAAATGTAATTCCCTCGTCTTAGGGTTCAGGGCCCCAAATGATTGACCACTACACTACTGGGCTAAAGTTCAGTAATTTCAACAACTACACTTAGCAATATATACTTAAAAAAGTGCATTTTAATTAAAATAATTTGTGTTTCAAAATTTGTAAGTATTAAGAATTCTAATTCACGAGCTAAGAAATGAGGTGATTATATTTATCCGGGGTACAAATCTTTCAGAAAACAGCGGATATTGAAAAGTTGCTGATAATACAATACAAATCAATTTTGATTACTACTTGCATTGTCATTATACCAAATATATCCAACGAGGCGCTTATAGGATTTATTCTGATGATATCGATGAGCTAAAAATTGTTGAAGTGTCGTTCCTTAATCTAAATAATTCCATATTATCGATAATCACGAACAGATTTCTAAAAGTAAAAATATTAAAGATTAATTGGAATGATAAAACTCTTTAGATCGTCGTAAAAAAACGAAAAAATACAAGCTAATGAATAAAATTCATTATCACCAAGAAACGGAATTTCATTTTTAAAGAAAAATACTATGAGGCTGTAGTTGGAATGGGGAATTGTAATTTTTTATAATAAAGATTAGAATTTTTATACCAAAATTAAGTTAAATTTTTATCTATGTAATTCTTCTTTATTACTTGGATTATATACAGCTTGGAAGGATATAAAAAATTTTCAGTTCAAAAAATCTAATTTTTTAAAACTCGTTTGGTACGCTCCAACGAGTGAGAACAAACCCCGTGAAGGAGTTTTCTATAACAAGACTCTTCGGGAAACAAAGTAACTGAAAAAAAACCCGTAAAAAAATTTAAAGACTGAAAAAAAAAAACAAAAAAACTTCTTATTATCCTTCCGTATATAATCCTCCTGTTATTAATTACCTCATAAACACTACGATTTTTAGTTAATAAGAAAATTAGAGAATTAAAGCAAAAGAGATAAACCTATTTCAATGTAAATTCGTCTAATTACTGAAAATAAAAAAGTTGAAAATAAAAAATTTCAAACCAAAATGTCCAAATTTTAATTTACGATAGTTTACTAGGATGAGCTAAATTTTTCGTAAATCTCACTAAAATATTTATCACTCATGCCGCTTAAATAATCTCTAACAATAAGCATTAATTTTTTCTCTTTTTTAAGCGGCTCAAAATAAGTACTATATTCTTTAGTATCGATATATTCGATATGATCCTTGAATATGGGTGCATCGTAATTTTCTTCTTTTAAATCACTTAAAGAGCGTTTAAAAATTAAATAGAACTTCTTTTTTAATTCTTCATAAAATGTAGAATCTCTTTTTAGATATATGCTATTATAATTGAAACTCTTTAATTGCTTTAAACTGTCAAAAATTTCTTCACTATATCCTATCGTATCATTATCCAATGAGAAATTTAGAAGGTCCATTATTAAGATATTCATAATTTTTCTATTTGTATCTCCAAGAACCTTTTTACATTCTTCAGGAATATCACGCCTTTTTATAAATTTTAAAAGAATTGCGTCTTCAATATCACGGCCAATATAAGCAATCATGTCTGAAAATCTTACAGCAATCGCTTCATATGTTTGAGGCACACGCTTAATTTTATTTTCGTTAAAGCAATCCTCATATTCTTTGAAATGATCTTGCCAATTTTTTCCATTAATTTTCACAGGTTTTAACTTTTGTTCATTTATTTCTCCATCATGACAAAGGACACCATCCAATGTTTGTAAAGTTAAATTAAGCCCTCTTGCCGGTTCCTTCGGGAAACGTTTTTCAAGATAGGATAGCCATCTAACACTTTGAGCATTATGCATGAAACCTCCCATATTATTTTTTCTGCTAATTTCATCTAATATTTCTCCCCCTGGATGCCCATAACAAGAGTGTCCAATGTCATGTGCCAATGCAATTGCTTCAATCAAGTCTGTATTTAATTTTAACACTCTTCCAATTTGACGGCTAATCCTTGAAACAAGAATAACATGCAAACTTCTGTGGCTGATATTGGCGTTATTAATATCAAAAAAGACCTGTGATTTGTCTATATATCTCGCATACGCTTTTGAATGGACTATTCTATCAACATCCCTAAAAAAGGGAGGTCTAATATCTGAATATACCTTGTAATCTTCATCTTCTTGAAATCTAATAGCTTGTGAATCTAAAATTCCAAGTGGGCCGATTTCAGAATTTCTCGTTAACCTTTTTCGAAATTGATCTATTTTTTCCGTATTCATTAATTTAACTAATAATCTTCAATATGGATAATATGAAAAATTTTAAATTTAATATATAATATCGCATTTTTGTTTTTATTACCACAAGAAATTTATTGATAAAATTCCTACCAAAAAACTATTACTGCCGACTAGTCGTCAACTCTTAAAAAAAGTGCAAAAATCAGGATTTGGAAAAAAATTATTAGTCTCTTTTCTTGACAACTGCCGTTACATCAGTAATAATTATTGAACTCTTTTGGTTTACTTTTTAAAAAGTAATGCTAAGTGCGTCGTATGGGCACGATTCTATGCATTTCATGCAAAAATTGCATTCACCATTGCCCGTGAAAAATTCAAAATCAAAATCTAAAATTCTTATCTGTTTCGGGCATTTTTTTTCACAAATCCCGCAACCAGCCCTTCCCACGCACCTAACAGGGCTTCTTCTAAGTTTTATAAAGGAATAATCGCCTAAGAAAGAATTAACAGCACCTAAAGGACAAAAATATTTACAGTACACTCTTGGATACCATACCGAGACGACGATTAATATCAAGTAAAAAGCAATTCTAAAGAAGATCCAAAAGTCCGAAAAAAAAGCCTCTACATTGGCGGCTTCCCAACTTTCTTTTATCAGGTTTGGAAAGAATACAAAAATAAATTCTGATAGGGAAAAATATCCAAGGGGTTTTTTAGCTGTATCTCCCAAATTTTCCTTGTATTCCTCATAAAAATCCATGTTTACAGTTCTTAAATATCCCAAAGGGATAATTATTATTATATTTAGGAATATCATTAATTTTTTCACCTTTAACATGGTACCATGCGTGTTTCTTCCAACAGTCTTTTTATTCTTTGTAGGGATTGCCGCGCACCCATCTTGAATTGTACCTATAGGACAAATCCACCCGCAAAAAAACCTATTTGTAAATAAAACGATCAAAACAAGAACTCCAATAAGAAATACGGGAAATTTTCCTTCAGCAATAATGTAGAAAACATATTCCAAAATTCCTGCTCCATCTGAAACAGGATTTCGAGGGGAGTTTAAAATAGGTAGAACTCTCACTAAACCCGCAAAAGTTTCTAAATTAATTGAAAAAATTAGTTCCAACAATCCATAATTTATAAAAATGAAAAATAGAATTTGCACTATTCGTCTAGCAACTGTATATGGATGTTCTTTAAAATAGGTTTTTTTAATCTTCATGAAATTTCTACTTACAACAAGAATTCTTAATAATTAAAATAATTAATCTTTAAAATATGAATATGTTATTTATTATCTTATTCTTGATATTATTTTGTTTTTTTCAAACAAAATTTTAAATTATTAAAATTAAAAAAAGAATGAGAATTGTAAAATAAATATCATTTATTTAAGACGATCGTCTCGCAATTTTTTGGCGATTTAGTCGCTTTTCGGAGTTTTTTATGAATCATCGTGCTTAACGAGATGCATTTAGATTCTTCTCCATGGTTTGTGATTACGAGCTTCGGTCTTGGCTGAATTTTTCTCAAGAATTGGGAGATTTGGCTCCTTGACGAGTGTCCCGAAAAGCCTTCTAGCGTGAAGATTTTTATATTCATCTTTACCAGTTGAGTACGCCCTTTTGCATCGACATATTGGAATTCTCTAAATCCCCGTTGAACTCTATTGCCTAATGTTCCAAAGACTTGATAGGACACAAATATTAACGAGCTAATTGGGTCTTCTGCCAAGGCTCTTAAATACTGCACCGAGGGCCCACCTATTAACATCCCGCTTGTAGCCAATATGATGCAAGGACCACCTTTAATAACATCGAGTCTTTCTTGTTGAGAACTTACGGTCGTAAAAAATTCGCTCAAAAACGGATTTTTTCCTTGATGTAGAATCTTTTCTCTCAAATCGCTGCTAAGAAAATCCGGATTCGCCGTATGTATTGCAGTTGCTTCAGATATTAACCCATCTAAGTAAACTGGAATAGGATCTATAAGTCCTTTCGAAATAAATTCTTCCAAGACAATAATTAATTCTTGGGCCCTTCCTACCGCTAAAACTGGAATTAAAATTTTTCCTCCCTTTTTAATTGTAGAAATCAATATTTGTCTAAGTTCTTTTTCAGATTCTTGTCGTGATGGTATCCTGTCTTGTGGACCACCGTAAGTAGCTTCTAATAGCAAGCACTCAACTCTAGGAAATTTAACCGCTGCTTTTTCTAAGAGACGCGTTTTTTGATATTTAAAATCGCCTGTATATACGAAATTGAAGCCTCCCTTTCCAAAATGCAAATGTATCATCGACGACCCAATAATATGACCTGAATTATGAAGAGTTAGTTTTATATCAGGCGCTATATCGGTAACTTTCCCCCAAGAAAGTGGAATTGTATGAAGCACTGTTGTTTTTACATCTCTCTTGGAATATGGGGAAGGAATGCCTTCTTTTTCACATATTTGAACAAAATCTAGCTGAAGCATGGTAGATATATTTTTTGTAGGCAATGTGGTGTATATAGGACCTCTATAACCGTACTTGTAAAGAAATGGAACTAGCCCACAATGATCCAAATGAGCGTGCGAAATGATGACCGCATCTAGATCTCTAACAGAGAATTCTGGAATGGAGAAATGGGGGAATCTATCGTTAGGATTTCCAACATTAAGACCGCAATCAAGTAAGATGTTACTTTCTCTTGTTTCCATGAGAATGCAAGACCTTCCAACTTCCCTGAAACCTCCCAAAGCAGTCATCCTGATATTTAAATCTTTAAAAATGGTTGGTCTATGAATTCTTTTACCTATTTTTAGTAAAATGTCCTTTTGAGTTTTCCGGTTCTTTGCAAGCATCTGTCTAATTAATTTTATTGTCCTTGAAGGTAAAGGAGGTGTCCGAATAGTTTTTGGCTGCCACATGGTGTTAGTTCTTATTTCTTTCAGATTGACGCCTTTTTTTCCAATTACCACCCCGGGTTTTCCGGATTCTATTATGACTTCACCTCGAGAGTGGTCAAATTCGACACTTGTAATTTCTGCGGTTTCACCTACTAAATTTCTAATATAAATCTCAGTTTCACTTGGATCCTTTCTTTTTTCAACGTTCCACCTAAATACGACCCGTTTTCTCATTATTTTAGCTAGATCCTTTAAAGTCGTGCCACTTTCGAGAATATCGATGTTGGAATTTTCACTATACACAGCAACTTCTGG
>JAUXAJ010000349.1 GCA_030620005.1 Promethearchaeota archaeon
GAAGGAAGAAGAATTAGTAGTAGAAAAAGAGAAGGATCCTGAAAAAATCAATTAAATGAAGATATGGAACGGGAGACTTAGGAAAGACCAATTATACTTTTTAGGAAACGTTATAAATATCGTTGATGAGGAACAAGTTGGAACAATAAATTTTAAAAAGTTTTTTTTAAAAAGATGTTTCGCAATTTTTAAATCTGTCGGGAGTTTACAACAATATTATAATATCGTTTTGAAAAAACCAGATCTGAATTTTTGATTTCCCATAAAAAAGTCAAATTTCTCGCGTTTTGTAATCCAAATGATGTGAATGGACACTAATGTCAAATGAAATGACAAATTTTTTTTATCATAACATTTTAGAAAACTTAATTCATGATGACTGAAAACAACGAAATAGCGATTGATGACGACACTGATAAGGAAGTCATTAAGGAGTATATAAAGCTTCAGTTTCATTGGTACATTTTTTCTATTGCCGTAATTTATTTAACTTCCTTTCTTGTTCCTGGAATCTTGTTAATGACATTTATTTTACTGTATTTTTTACCTAATTTTTTAGAAGTCAATAACTTCATTTACATCTTTACTGAATTGAATTCCTTGCTTGCTCTCTTTCTAATGCCCATCGTAATAATCGTGTCTTATTTAGTACATCTATTTTTTGTTGCGCTTATTACTCGAATGTTTTGGAGATATACTGAGAGAAAATCACCAAGCAAGTCAGGAATTATCCCTAGAAATATCCCAAGTAAAGTTCTGAACTTTTATCATATTAGAGGCTTCTTGATAAAATATGGGAAAAACGCCTTTGTAAAAGGTCCTTTTCCTCATTTAGCAAATTGGTTCTTTAATTTTGTAGGGTCAAACGAAATTGGGAAGGGAACTACAATGGAAGAACAAGTTGTTGGAGGAAAATTTTGCGATGTTGGGAAAAACTGTTACATGGGCGTTAATTGTGCACTCTCGTCCCATTTCGTGGAAGGTGTCTTTGGAAATGTCGTGTATTTTAAAATCAAACTAGGCGACAATGTCACGTTATCTGCGTTTAACAACATAGCCCCGGGCTGCGAATTAACTGACAATACGTACGTTTTGCCAATGGGTGCGATGACTAAATTTAACAAGACTAAAGGTCCAAATTACTACTATGGAATGCCCATTAGGAAAATTTTTAAGAGAAAAATCATGGAATATTTAAAAGTGTCTAAAGAAGATTTAGAGAGAGCTGACGACTTACGAAAAAAAAGAGAACAATCTAAATTAAAGGAGAATGAAAAAATGGAGAGTAATAAAGAACTAATGGAGGGTGCATGACATGACCGAAGAACGAGATAAAGGGTTGAATGAGACTGAAAGCAGCGAGAAAGAAGAGTATATAGTTGATTTTACTACGAGTAGTGCAATTAGTAGAGTTAACATCAAATTTCTAGCTGTGTATCTTCCAATTTTTTGGTGTAGTGGATTATTAGTTTCAATAATGTGGTACGATTATTTTAGAGGCGTCAATAATTGGCTTGTCGCTATGCTTCTTTTACCAATTCAGTTTATTTTTACGTACTTCACGTTCCTTCTTGCCTGCTTATTTTTTAGCAAACTCTTCTTGATTTTGGTCAATTTAATTCATAAACCTAAGGAGGGAGTATTCAAGGCAGAAATTGGGAACACGGACTTTGAATTTTGGTGCTTGCGAACAGAATTAAAAAAATTAGCGTTATGGCTCCTAAGAAATTGTCCCTTACCGTGGATTGATTCTCTTGCCTTCCGCTGGTTTGGAGTAAAAATGGATTTTTCAAGCCACCTACAGGACTCTTGGTGCGACGCAGAATTCATTAAAATGGGCCGTAAAGTTTTAGTTGGACAAGGTGCTGTCCTAATGAGTTCAATGGTAATTGGAAAATACTTAATTATAAAAAGGATTACGTTCGAGGATTATGCCCTAATAGGAGGTCAAACAACAATAGCTCCAGGAACTCATTTCGGAAAAGACACGGTGTTAGGGGCTGTTTGTGTAACTACCTATAATCAGTTTTTAGAAGATGGTTGGATTTACACAGGAATTCCAGCAAGAAAATTCAAACCTAATATAATCGCTGAATCAAAAAGAGATTTAATCTCTACAATAGATGTTGATGAAGAGCATAGAGTTGAGGTTGAACACAAAGTAAACATTGATGAAGATAAGAAACATCTTCTAAAACCAAGAAAGGAGGGTTAAAAAATAATGAGTGTACCAAATTCAATGAGAGTTGGGCCATTTGCATCAACAGTTTTAGTTAAAAAGAGATACATACTTCTTTATTTTTTCGAAATATGGGCAAGCTTTATTCCAATTCTCTTGGAATTCTGGCTGTATTGGCAACTTTTGTGGGATTACAATAGATCTATTCATTTTTACATTTATCTTCCCTTATTGTGCTTTGTACTGTACGTTTCGTGGGTATTTACTTCATTATTAATTGCCAAGATCTTATTAATTGTTGTAAATTCAGTACATGAGCCAAGAGAAGGCGTTTTTTTGAGAGACCGTTCAGATAAAGATTATCGGTATTGGAGTATAAGAAATACCATAAAAAGATGGCCAACATGGTTATCTCACAAATTTCCGTTTCCCTTCTTAGATAATGTTTGCTTTAAAGTCTTTAACGTGAAAACTAAATTTTCAAATTCTCTTTTCGAGGGGTGGGTAGACTGTGAATTTATTGAATTTGGTGAAAATGTTGTAGTGGGACAAGCGGCGATCGTTCAATCGGCAGCTATAGTTGGCAATTTTTTAATAATAAAAAAAACGATTATTGAAGATAATGTCAGAATAGGAGCACACACCATTATCATGCCCGGAACGCATATAGGAAAGAATTGCATTTTAAATACTTGGTCATCTACAATGGTCGGCCAAGTACTAGAAGAAGGTTGGATTTACAACGGTGGTCCGGCCCAAAAATTTAAAAAGAATAGGTTTTTCGAAGACGGCCTTGAAGATAAAATCATGGGAAAAGAAGGGGACATGGCTGATTTAATTGAAAGATACGATAACCAATACATTAAACGACACGACGATCGTCTCTCAAGAAAAGAAAGAAAGGAACAAGTGAGAAAAGAAGAAGAAGAAAGATGGGAAAAAGCCTCTAAAGCGTGATTTTCACTCAAACACGTTAATAATAATAAAAAAAATGAAAGCAGCACTTTTCGATGGAAAAGAAATTAATGTAAAAGAAGTTGCCATTCCAGAACCAACAGATTCTCAAGTTCTAATTCGCATCAAGGCTGCGGGAATTTGCGGTACTGACTTAGCTATCGTAAGAGGTCATTTACCAACACCTGTTCCCATCATACCAGGACACGAATTTGCTGGAGAAGTCGTAAGGGTAGGAAAATTGGTTGAACAAACCTGGGTCGGCAAGCGCGTTACCTCTGAAATCAATACTAACATTGATCACGAATGTTATTATTGTGAGCGTAAATATTTAATCAATGCGTGTCTCGAAAGGCCTTAGGAATTGACATTAATGGGAGTTTTGCAGAATTTATTGCCGTTGAATCGTACTTGCTGCATGAAATACCGCCATCGATATCTTTTAAAGAAGTAATTTGCAAGGATGTGTCAAGGTTTTTGAGTAAGATTGAAAATATTTAATCATAAGAATATTCTATAATACATATGAAAGATCGGGGAGAAGAAAATTTTATAAAATTACCGAAATTTGCTGCTAAATTATATGATAAAATGATGAGCTTACCACCAATGGAAATTCAGAGAGCTCAAATTGCAGAGATATTATTAAATAAAATAGATAAAGGGAGATTATTAGACATTGGTACTGGCCATGGAAGATTATTATTCGAATTAAATAGATTAAATCCTAAAATTGAGTTATTTGGAATAGATATATCAACTGGGATGATTGACATTGCTAAAACAAATTTATTATATATAAATGTAGACTTAAGGCAAGGTAATATAAATAGAACGAATTATAATAATGATTTCTTTGATATAATTACGTGTACAGGAAGTTTTTATCTATGGAATGCTCCCATAGAGGGATTAAACGAGATCCATCGTATATTAAAGCCTAATAAAACTGCGGTATTATTTGAGACTCATAAAGAATATGATGAACAAAAACTTAAGGAAGGTATTAAAAAAAATCTTTCCAAGGAAGGATTCTTTAATCGAAAAATAGTTCCATACTTTTTAAAAAAACAACTGAAGATGACATATGATATAATTGAACTAACAAATTTATTAGATAAATCTTTATTTAAAGATAATTTTTCTATTAATAAGATAACTTTAGCAAATTTACCGATATGGTTAAAAATTGATTTAAAGAAAGATTAAATAGTATTATAATTCATAAAAAAAAAAGAATATACTAAGAATAT
>JAUXAJ010000121.1 GCA_030620005.1 Promethearchaeota archaeon
TTTATACAATAGTAGAAGTAATCACCATTTTAATGGTTTACAGTGCGATGGTTTAGTGATTTTTTTTTTCTAAAAAAAATAGGACTCAATTCATCTCCGCCTTGAAAGGTGGAGTTTTCTTGAGTGGTCATTATAAAAAAATAAGAAAAAGTAAGAAAAAAGTAAAAAGAAATTCATTGCTCTTAGATCTGTTAGTCTATATGAGCGGAGATAATCAAGTCCGCAAATAATTTCATGTCGTTTAATAAAGAGTTAATTCTATCCTGAGATTCCATATCCATGTCTCCAGACTTCATGATAATAACGGAAATGATATATTTAAAGATATGCAATTCGATATCTTTTCCGTCATCGCATCGACCTTTAAATTCTGCTGAATCAGATATGAATATGTTTTCTCTTACTGTATTGCAAGCATTGATGTAATCCCTTAAATCGCTCCTTAAAGTTAATCCACTGCTTACTCCTTGTACATTGTGACTGATAACATTGCCCGAGATGTCTGCGATAATTATTTTAGCTTTAATTTCTCCGAGTAGTTTTTCTGCCTTTTCAACGTGACCCTTCAACTCAGCATAAGAATCTATTAAAATGTCTCTAAATACCTTTGCAAGCTTATCATGATCGTAAATACTCGTGAGCATTGAAGAAAAATCGTAATCCTTAAATAAATCCAAGAATATCTCTTTTGCTTTCTTTACATTTGTATCTAATAACTCTTTTTGATAATTCTCGGTATCGTATTTATGGAAAAATAAATAAATCTTAGGTTTTTCATTGTATTGGCGATATATATTTAATAAACCTTCAAAATATTCTTTAGCTGTTTCAAAATTATTTGGATCGTGTAAATCCACTATCGGTATTAGAATATCCGTGCCTCTGAATATCTCTGGGTTTTCCATGTATTCCTTCCTGTATTGCTCTTGGCCTCCAAAATCAAATGCACTTTTCAGAGCAATAAAACTCAACGAAAATATATGCCGACTTGGAGACCTAAGAACGGATGTCTTCTTGTTTCGTAAAGGATGGTTGGACTTAACGATTTAGTGTCTTCCGGAGTCTTTTCTGCAAAAGCAACGCTATAAAGTGATGTTTTACCGCACCCACTTAATCCTATTAATGATATCTTCACGGTGTTGTTCTCCTCTTATCTTGTATTTTAATTAATCCTATTTTTTTTATTTTTATGATTTTTGTAATTTTTCATTTCATTTAACTTTTTTAAAATTAATTCATTTATTATCCATGAATGCTGTTTCGAGTAGCAATTTTTCACTTCCATTTTCAATATTACTCATTAAAACATCATTCTTTTTTAGACATTCTAAAATATAAAATGAAATAAAATGTCGATTGAAGAACAACCAAATATTTTAGTAATATTAAGTGATCAGTTAAGACGAGATGTCTTAGGAATTTATGGAGACCCTAACATTTCTACTCCTAATATTGATCGTCTAGGAAGCGAAGGCGTTCGATTTCAGCACGCTTGCTCCACTTTTCCAGTATGCGTGCCATTCCGATTTACATTAATGACAGGGGAATACGCCCACTCTCGCTATGTACCTGCCATTGATTGGAGGATGTCACCAGCTGAAAGAACTATAGCCGATGAATTCAACGAAGCTGGTTATGAGACCATTTATGTTGGTAAATGGCATCTTTTTGGCGAGCCTGGTCAATTAGCGCGTAGAGCTAACTTAACGCCAATTCCTCCCGAACATCAAGGGCGTTGGCAAAAATGGCTTGGGTTTGAATTTGCTAATAACCCATTTGACACGTATTACTTTGAGGACGACGATCCTATCCCTAAAGCGTTATGTAAATATCAGACAGATAGTCTTTTTGAGCTAACCATGGATTATCTTAATAAACGAAATAATACTGAAAAACCTTATTTTTGCGTGTTGTCTGTTGAGCCTCCTCACTATCCCCTTCAATCACCTAAAGATTTGGAAAAAAAATGGTTAAAAAAGTCAGTTAAACTGCCGCCAAATTACCTCTTTCAAGACAAATATCCCGCACCAGGTATGAAACTTAAAGAAAGTCGTAAAAAACTTTACGTTCGTGATTTGAAGAAATATTATTCAATGGTTGAGAATCTTGATATTAATGTTGGACGCATGTTAGACTTCATCGAAAAAATGGACCAAAAAGACGATACGATCATCGTTCTCATGTCTGATCATGGCGAAATGGGAGGTGCTCACTGTATTAGGAACATATTAAAGGGTCATCCTTACGAAGAATCGATTGGAATACCTTTAATTGTATATGACCCCCGAAAACCAAATCAATCTGGTCAAATTATTAGAGAACCAGTTTGCACGGAAGATTTATTCCCTACTTTATTAGGTTTAGCGGGTTTAGAACCTAAAGAAAAAAAACCAGGGATGGACCTCACACCATTAATACATGGAAAACAAAAACAGCTTCCTCGTGAAGGAATACTGTTAGAATTCGTTCATGATACGAGATGTGGAACATTTCCGTCTTATAATGAAAAAACTTGGAGAGGATTTCATAGTCGTGGTTACAAATACACTGTTCTTGGTGATGAGATCTCAGGAGGAAAGCCATGGCAGTTCTATAACATTGAAAACGATCCATACGAAATGGAAAATCTCATTGATAACCCCCATTATACGGATGAAATTATCCGACATCACATGTTACTCCGTGAAAAACTCATGAAAACAAGCGATAGCTATGTTCTAGCGGCAGCCTTTGGAATTGAAGGGTTGAACCTTTGGAAATAAAAATTTTTCATCTATTTAAAGAAATTTAAAAAATAGTGAGAAAATATAAATATTTCTACATGCTCAATGTCCAGGAAATCTTCGTGTAATCTGTTTTTTTTAAAAAAAGTTAAAGCAAAATTATAAACATTCTTTTATCTCTTGAATGAGATTTTGAGCCACTTGATCAATCTCTTCAAGCGTGCTTGTAATTATGATGCCATAGGGAGACCCTAATCCTGAGTCTGAAACGCCAACGCTTATATTGATGGCTCTCTCAAGTAAATCATCTGTTTGAGGTAGCATCCCCTTATAATAGCGTGGTGTTTCTCCCTTATAATGAGGACAAGTAAAAGGACACCCATCGCTAGTTACTGTCATTTTCTCTAAAAAATGTTCCATGTTATTGTAAACGTGCCAGCCAGATTTCGCAACGGTAGTGCATCCGATTTTTTCGGCTAATTTTTCTGCGCTTTTCACATCCGGCATGAAAAAAGTTAATAAGGTTCCCACATCTCCTTGTTCATCAAGGATATTGCGAAATTTTATTTCTTTAATATTTGATAGCGCTGTTTTCAATCGCTTTTTATTTTCTTGAAGTTTTTTTTTAATATACTCTAATTTCTTAAGTTGAGCGCCAGCAACCGCACCAGTCAATTCGTTCATCCTGAAATTCAAACCTAAAACGGTCCGATTTCCTTGCTCCACGCCTTGTCGAAGTTGTAAATGTCCTTGGTCGTGAATGGCAAAAGCTCGTTTATATAATTCTTCGTCGTCAGTTACTATCATGCCGCCATCTCCAGCCGTGATTGTTTTATACACGTTCAAGCTAAATGCTCCCATTTTTCCAAAAGTTCCCACTGATTTACCCTTAAAAGAAGCTCCACACGCTTGAGCACAATCCTCAATTAATATTAAATTATTTTCTTCAGCAATTTTTGAAATCTTATCCAGATGACCTGGATTCCCGAGCATGTGAACGAGCATTATTGCTTTCGTGCGCGCTGTAATCTTTTTCTTTACATCCTCGGGATCAAGCGTTAATGTTTCGTCTACTTCCGCTAAAACTGGAATTGCCCTTGCAAATATAATTGAAGTAATGCTAGCAATGAATGTATATCCCGGCACGATCACTTCGTCTCCAGGTCCAATTCCTAAAGTCCATAGTGTTGTTAATAAAGCAGTTATTCCAGAACTTACTGCTAATGCGTGTTTTGCACCCATTGCTTTAGCAAAATCTCTCTCTAAGTTCCACACTTTTGCTTTGAATCTGGGATCTGACAAGTCTCCATAACGAAATAGGTAGCCAGATTCAATAACTTCCATGAGCGCTTCTTTTTCTTCTTTACCAATAATATCCATTCCTGGTCCAGGCACAATTTTCCATCTTTTTTCTATATTTAAAAATTATTTCCTTAAAATCAATGAGATTTATAGTTGTGAACCGTTTTAATAAATTTTCAATTTTTAATTCTTATACCATTTTATCAAAATTGTATTGGAACTTGTAGTAACATTTTTTATATAATTTCATCCAATTAATTATCATGTCTCAAAAAAACGAAATTTCGCTTGAAGGAAAAATGAACGACTGGGGGCCATTTGGTAAAAATGAAGGAAAATGGCTGATCTTTTCAATAGGCAATCCTGAAGAAGGACACGGATACGCTTTACCAAGAAATATCGACGATTTACACGCACAGCGCGTTGCCCATCTCATTTCTTGCAAGACAGGTGGTCGATATGTTGCGCACGTGCCCTGGTCAACTGACGGTGCCGATTCCGTTGCTAAGGATTGGGCCCCTAAATTCATACCTGTAAAGGAACTCGTAGAAAAATTAAAAAGATTTCTTAAATATCACATTGAAATTTATGAAAAAATGGATTTACCTGCTTCAAGAGTATTTATATATTCAGGTCATGGTGGAAATGACCCTCTCGCTACTTTCTCAGAAGAAATAAGGAGAGAACTCCACTTAGAAAAATTGATTATCACTACTACAGAAGGCATAGCTGAAGAAAATATGGAAAGAATATTTCAAGAGTTAGAAAAGCTTGCCATTGAACTTGCTTCAAAAGAAGGCAAACCTAGTAAGATTAAAAGAATGTTAATAACTATTTTAACCAGTGCGGGACATGCAGGCCATTTTGAACATTCGCTAGGAGCAGCGTTAGGTGTTTTGGATGAAAAAAAACTCAAGATAATGAACGATGAACTAGAAAGGGACTTTGATGCTGCCCTTAATAAATGGCCTCCAATTGGAGGTTTAGGTGGATTTTTAATCAAGGGTGGCAAATATGTTGAAGCTCTCGGTACAAAAGAGGACGATTCACACGGATTATGGAATTGTCTAAAAAGTCTGCGTAGACTAGACAAGGGCAAGGTAAAAGTTGTGAAAGAATTGGGCGTGCTGGTCACAAACTTGCTCGTAGAATATTATTCAGAAAAACTAATGAATGAATAATTCTTTTATTAAAATTAAATTTCAAATTTTTTTTTTAAAAATATTTAATGGTGGAGAAGAAATGACTATTGCTGAAATACAAATAAGGCAAGAAGTAAGATATAATTTGAACTGTTTTAAGCCAGGAGGGGGTTACATAGCAGCCAATATTCATAATATTACAGCAGAAGTCCCTCCAGAAAATATTGTGGCAATGTTCGAAGCAATAAGCGATTTCAGAAATTATTAATTTTATTATATCTTAAAAAAAGATGTGATGTATTATGAAACATGTAGAAGGAGAATTTCAAGGAGTTAATGGATTAAAAATATATTATCAAGCATGGGTTCCAGAATCTCCTAAAGCCGTTGTTCAACTTGTTCACGGAGGATTTGAACATTCTGGTAGATATCAAAATGTTGTAAATGAGTTAACTCCAATTGGCATTGCGATTTACGCAGATGATCACCGTGGTCACGGTAAATCAGAAGGTTTAAGGAATTATGTAGATTCTTTTGATCAATATATAGAAGATGAAAAATTTCTTTACGATATAATAAGAAAACAGCATCCTAACTTGCCAATATTCATGTTAGGTCATTCTTTAGGGTCGTTTATTGCAATTTATTTTGTAAAAAGATACGAAGATCTCCTAAGTGGTCTTGTTCTTTCGGGTGCAGGCACGGATCCAGGTAAGGAAACTAAGAGTTTTTTAAAATTAATGGCAAAAATTTTTTCAAAAATTGCCCCTAAGATGAGATTTAATCCTAGAATTAGCGCTGAATTTTTGAGTCGCGATTTTGAAGTAGTAAAAGCATATGAATCAGATCCTTTAGTAAATGCCGATAAAATTTCCGCAAGATTGGGTTATGAAATGGTAAAAAATTTCAAGGATTTTCAATCGTTCATAGGAAATTTTAAACTTAGTTTGTTGATTCAATGTGGATCAGAAGACAAATTAATTAAAGGTGGCGAAAAGCTAGATAAATCGTTTAAAATGAAGGATAAAACCGTTAAAATTTATGAAGGTCTATATCATGAAGTGTATAACGAGCTTAAAGAAGACCGTAAAAAAGTTTTAAAGGATTTTAGTGATTGGCTAAAAAATCACATTTGATGCTATATTAATAAAAAATAATGACGAAAGCTAATAATAGAATAAAGATATAAATTTACTTCTTTTCTTTAGGTGCGTACTTTAAAGTTCTCGAAAATATTTTTCCATAAAGATCCGTTGCCGCTTCTACTAATACGCTTCCTTCTAAAGCTTCTATCATATAATTTATTTCAATTTGTTCGTAAGGAAACAATTCTCTTATGGAAGTAATCCAAGGTTTACTTTCAAATACATCGTCTACAGCAGCTATGCGCAACTGGACATTTTCTAAAGTAAAGCCCGCAGTATTTGTTACTGTAAGTTTTAGTTTTTTCTCTTTTTCATTTAACCCCTTCGCAACAGATAAAAGCCTTCTAGCGCTGAATACTGTCTTGGCTTTATCATCTTCAGGTTTGGTTTCAATCCTTATCTCCTCTTCTTCAGCTGCGTCTTTAACGATATAAATTTTTCTCTTTTGAATATTATACTGTGCTACTTTTTTCAGCTTTGCTAGGAATAATACTGCGTTCAAATTTATGGCGTTATACGGTTCTATTGAAAGATATCCTTTTTTGGCAGCATCTTCCATGACCTCAGCACCTAAACCTGTCCTCGCAAAGACGGTATTCTTCTTAGCACCAGCCCCTACAGATCCTATTGAAATATCCGCATTTTCACATGTCAGGTCCGTACAAAATGCACAACTTGAGGACTTAAATTTATGTAACGACCTTATTGCATACGATTTTACTGGTTCTTCTTGATTATCTTCATATAAATGAAATTTGCCTTTATTTATATCCATTTTTGTAATTTTAGATAAATCTATCCCTTGGCTTTCAAAAAATGGATATAAGGTTTCTGGAGAAAAACTGTCCATGCAGAACAAACCAATCTTTAGGATATGAGCCCTCATGAAGAATCGAAGCATTCCTGAAGGAGAGTTCATCATTTTGTCAACGGCATCAATATTACAAGGTGTTCCTACGAAAGCAATCGACCGATAATCGCTTCGAATGGCGTCCATCAATGCATCAACTGTTTGACTGTGGCAATATATTGAACCCGAAGATTTAATGGCATCGTCTTTTGTTGTAATTATTTGGGCCACTGGATGCCAAGGGTTTTTTGGATCCTTCATTGTAACAATTGCAGCATCGATTAAATGCTCGTCAAATAAATAACACAATAATGAGGTAACTGTTCCTCCATCTTGTCCGCCTATAAATTCAGGAATGTTAGTATTTGCGACATAACCCGTTTTAAATTCTCCCATTAGCTGAATGGGATCTGTAATCGTGCGAGGACATTGATTGTAACAGATACCACAGCCAGTACATTTGCCTATCAATCTTGGTTGCCCCGCAATGGGATCCCACTCTAAAACAGGACAAACAGCTGCACAAGTACCACATTCAGTGCAAATTCCTGTTCTAACGATTTCCTTCATGAGCATGCCGTAGCTGTCTTTTTTACCTTCGAGTTTCCTCTGAATGAAATCAAAAGAGTATTGATATTTTGACTCAGCTTGTTCATGCTCTACTTTATCTTCTGTCATGTAAAGTCCATCAAAAATCTAATTTATATTAAATACATTCGTATTTGATTACTAATAAAAATAGATTAAAAAAAAAAAACCTTATCAAATTGAAGTAAAATAAAAAGAGATATTTAATAAAATTTTTACAAGTTAGAAATTTAAATTATTTTCCTTATAATAATGAATTATAAGGAAAAAATAAATAAATTAGAGTTTTAAAAGAATCATATCTAACGTGAGGGCAGAGAAAACAATGAACAAAATTACCAGTAAAAATTGGCCAGTTCTGAATGTGAGAACTAATTTTTTATTAAATCTTTGTTCAATTGTCATGAATAACTATTAAATAAATATCAATATAAATATTTTGGGGGAATTTCTCATTTTTCCTTATCGAGAGATTTTGATACATGATCCAGTTTTCGAATGGAAAACATTTATAACAGAACAAATAAACATTTTAGTATATTTTTAAAAATTATAAAATAAAAGAAATTGATGTTAAAAAATGGTTGAACATGAACAATCGGTCGATTATTCCATGCCTCGACAGTGTGGCTTATATCCTCCACCGCCTTATAAGTATCCACACGCACGAGTGTTAATGGTTTTAGTTCAGTGTCCATTTGACATTAAAAAAAATTATTTACCACCAGAATTAGAGCCTGGAAAAGGTTTCGATATAATTGTGTTCGCAGAATATCCAGATTCCACGATTGGCCCTTATTACGAGAATTTGATTTTGTTAAATTGTTCATATAAGAAAAAAATTGGCTCTTTCGTGTTTAACATATATGTAGATTCGGATGAAGCGTTAACAGCGGGTAGAGAAATATGGGGTTACCCTAAGAAAATATGTGATATAAATTTATCTCCTATACAAGATAATAAGTTAAAAGGCACCTTAACTCGAAAAGGGATACAATTTCTTGATGTTGAAGTAGAGTTGACGGATAAACCATTAGCGATGGATCCGAAAACTACAATTGGAAGCATGCCATTATATAATTTAAAAATAATCCCCGATGTTGCTGATAATTCTAAACCCATACTTCGGCAATTAACAGCAACTTATCTGGAATATGGAGATTTTTACAAAACAGCAAGTGGTAAAACTAGTCACGTTAAAAGTGAGTACTCGCAATACGATATTTGCCACGAAATTTTAAAAGATGCGAATATAAATCTAGGTGCATTTTACTTAGAAGGTGATGTCATTCTCCCAAACGGGCAATTATTAGAATAATTATTAAAGTAACATGTCGAATCTTTAAGTCACAGATCAATGCATTTAAAAATAAATTAATCGAATTATTATTTAACATTTTTTTTTCATAAATAATAGAAATAAATAATGAATATATGATGAATCTTGAGCGAAAATCAAGCTGTTTTAGGGAAGATAGAAAATATCGTCGGGACCAAATATGTCTCTGATTCAAAACCAATTTGTTATTCCTATTCAATGAATTGTGATTGGGTGTTACAAGGGATTCCGGATTTAGTAGTGAGGCCCGGCACTCCCGCTGAAGTTTCTGAAATATTAAAACTCGCAAATCATCATGGCACAAAGGTTATTCCTAGAGGAAATGGCGCAGATTTAACAGGTGGGGCAAAACCAATTGGAGATGGAGGCATTGTATTAGATTTAACTCGCTTGAATAAAATACTAGATGTGGACGAGAAAAATCGAATCGTTACGGTTGAGGTTGGAATTTCTTGGAGCGAATTATGCGAAAAATTAAGCAAAGTAGGCATTGGGTATTACACCGGCTCGACTGGTCCGGCTTCAGGATTCTCTGCGACAGTAGGGGGCGGACTTTCGAACAATTCAGTGGGAGGAGGAGGTGCTGCCATGTACGGAAACGTAACGGAACAATGCGTGGGATTAGAAGTCATTTTACCTACTGGAGAAATAATATATACCGGCACAAAAGCTAACTCTTTTTGCGATAAAGCATTTACGAGATTTGGACTAGGTCCCGATTATTCTGGCTTGTTTTTAGGAGACGTGGGAATTCACGGCGTAAAGACGAAAGCTTCTTTAAATATATATCCCCTTCCAGAACACGCGGCATATAGCACGTATGAAATTAAAAAGTCCAAGGAAGTATCTGAATCGATAAGAGCCTCAAATGTAATGATAAGATGGCAGCACGAAAATTTACTTCTACACGACTTTTATTATTATCCTCTTTCTTTTGTAAGACAATTAAGAGCGCTAAAGATAAAAAAAAACCTGTTAAAGGCCAAGGTTAGGGGGAGTGTTTTATTCTATACGGCTGTAGCAAACACTCAAAAAGAATTGGATTACAATGTGGAGCGAATCGAAAAGATTGCGATTGATGCTGATTTAAGAAAATTAGGTCCTACTGTAGAAGAAGGTAATTTAGGAAAGTGGTTTTATGAAGATAATGGAAAATGGCAATGGTCTCATGTTTGCTGGGGAGGTCCATATCTTTTTTCTTTAGGATCGTGTCTAAAATGTCCTACCTATCAATTACCTGACTATGTTAAACTGTATTCAGATTGGGTAGACAAAAATTTTAATCGAATGGCTGAAGTAGGAGGGGGCACCGCCGATTTCATAGCGTTTGGTGTTCATCCAAATCACATTGATATAGCAGGGGGAATCGGACTTGTCGCCAAGAGAGAAAACAGAGAAATTCTACACGAATTATGGAAAGATTTCTTAACCACCCAAATAAAAACTATAGGTGGAATCCACTATTGGATGGGCGAAATTATAGGGAGAGCTTTAATTGATGCAGGAGCAATAACAGAAGAATATTACAATTTTATGATTTCGATTAAGAAGGCTTTGGATCCAAATAAAATTTTAAGCCCTGGAAAGTTTTATTTAGGTGATAATTATTAAAAGGTGAAGATGTTGGGTGAAACAAAAGATCCTTTAAAAAATTTAAGACAATATTTGGAAGCAGCTTTATCGTGTGTTCATTGTGGACAATGTCGAGTCGCTAATTGGCCTTCAAAAGGGATATTTTACATTTGTCCGGTATACCAAACGGAAATTACGCCGAATTTTGAGCCCTATTTTGCTCGAGGTAAAAATATCATTCTAAAAGGCCTCTTGTGGGGCGATTTAGAATTAAGCCAAGAAATAAGCGATATTATATTTCAATGCACGCTCTGTGGAGCTTGCGAAGAGTTTTGCCATAACGCTTATGAGGAAAGCATTGATTTTGCCACTCATAGATACATGGATACGGTTACTGTGTTTGAAGCTTTAAGAGCGGACCTTGTTGAAGCGGGATATCCTATAGAATCACAAGTTCCAATGAATAAGTCCATGGTCGAATTATTAAATCCATACGAACGAGACAACAAAGACAAGCTTATATGGAAGGAGAAATTAGATTTTGAAGTAAAGGATGCAAATATAGAAGACGCTGAAGTATTATATTTTGTGGGATGCACGGCAGCACTCACTCCTAAAATCCAAAATGTTGCTCTCGCAACAGCAAAGATTTTTCACAAATTGGGGGTCGATTTTGCCATATTTGGAGAAAAAGAAATATGCTGTGGAAGCGTTGCAATGCGCACGGGAGATAGAAAAGCATTCGAAGTCATCGCAGAGAAAAATGCCAATTTGTTTAAAGAGAGGGGAGTTAAAAAAATCATTACAAGTTGTGCTGGTTATTATCGGACTCTCAAAAAAGACTATGGAGATAAACTAAATGGAATAGAAATCATGCATACTGCAGAATTTTTGGATGATCTATTCAGTAAGAAGGAGTTAAAGATTAAAAATTTGAATATTCAAGCTACATACCAAGACCCCTGCCACATTGGAAGACATATGGAAATGTACGAAATTCCTAGGTGTTTGTTACAAAATATCACGACCTTAGTCGAAATGAAGACTAATAAAAATTCCGCATCTTATTATGAAGCAGGAGGAGGAGTTAGAAAAAATTTTCCAGACTTGTCTTTAGAAATGGCAAAAAATCGCGTAAAAGACGCGGAGGAAACTGGTGTAAAGTATTTAGTAAGTACATGTCCATTCTGCTATCGCAATTTATCTGATGCTATAGAAATTCTTAAATCAGATTTAAAAATGGTAGATTTAGTAGAATTATTTTTAAAATCCTTAGAATAATAGCACTTTTTAAAAAAATTTGAATTTTTAAAATGATAAAGAAATCCACTCCTTTTAAGGAGTGGTTAAAAAATAGAAATTACAAAATCATGACACTCTAAACATTATATACATGGCAAGATTACTATATATTGATCATGGAACTAACGCAGAATTTACCCATTTTTCCAACGGATTCACAACTTAAAGTATTGTAGGATTTGTCGGAATAATTTTTGTATTTGGGGGTTTACCGACAAATATTAATCATCGTTAACTTCTTATAAAATTTGTTAAAATAATATTTGCGCCAAAAATTGTAGTTTATTCTTGGAAATCATTTTATTAAGAATAAATTTTTAATAATTTCAAATTACTATACAATTAATTAAGTCTTAAAAATGCTTAAATGGTGTTTCGCACTACATGGTTTCTTTGTTTGAAATCTATAATAATAGAAAAGGTCAATTCCCAAAACATCATTACATGGATTTAGAGACTATTAATTGGATAGAAGAGAATAAGCCAACCTTTAACATTAACATCTCAACTAAAAGAAGTATAAAGCCAGAGATAGATAAAATTCTATTAGAAATTAAAAAATTCACTCCTCTCTCGAATTGGTTCCTAAATCCTGAAGAAGAAAATACCATTCATGGAATGAGGCATATTTTAAGAGTAACTTTTTTCTCCTTAGTATTGGTCTCCTTAAAGGATTATGATAAAGAATGTCCAAACATTTTCCAAAATGTTCTAGTTGCAAGTGCATTACACGACTTGAGACGACGAAACGATTTAGTTGATCTCTATCATTCCAAGAGAACGGCAAGGTGGTTTAAAGAAAATATATCATCCGTAGAAAATCATTATGAAATTCACCTTTCTGAAGGTGATATTGATGAGATATATCAAGCAATATTACTTCATAATAAACCATACAAGGATATCTTCGATAATCCGGAATATATTAAATACAAAACTTTAACTGATATTCTCAAGACTGCAGATGCTTTAGATCGATACAGATTACCCAATGTTAGCTTTTGGATTAACGATAAACATTTATCTCTTATACCAACCGATAATTTAAAACAAATAGCTTTTGAATTATTAATTCTAAGTGAATTAAACTTCCTGAATGGATCTTCTAATGTTGATAGTATTTTAATTGCGTTAAATGAATTAAAACACTAAGTTTTTATAGTTTTCAGCAATTTTAATGAAAATTAATTCATTTTTAGAGTAATATTATTACTAAACTTGCGCACTCTTACTATTTTAAAACGAAGATTCAATTCTTTCAACTTATCATGAAGAATTTTATTTTTAAACAAGAAGAGAAGAGAAATAAGAAAACTCAAGTCTTCCAATTTAGAATATCAGAAAAACAGCTAAAAAGCTGGAAAGAATTTGTCAATAGTTCCCCCCAAATAAAATCCATATCAAATCTAATCCGTGATTCTGTCAATTGGTTCGTTTATTCCAGATATAATCATGTAAATTTTGGAGAACTTGAAG
>JAUXAJ010000109.1 GCA_030620005.1 Promethearchaeota archaeon
AAAGATAATGACAATTGAAAATAAAGAAGATCAAATTTATCGAGATCTACAAGTCCATATAGATAATCAAGCCCTTACATTTCCTGCGCTAAAATCTGGAGCTGAAATTCGCGTGCTCAAGCATGTATTTGATCCTGAAGAAGCTAAAATGGCTTTAAATCTCACTTATAAATTTGAGAGTATTGATTTAATTTTTGAAAGAGCTAAAGATAGCGGAATATCTAAAGATGATTTAGAAGCAATCTTTGAAAGATTGGTTATGAAGGGTACAATTGGATATAGAGAAAAGGATGGGATGAATCAATATCAAATTTGGGGTTATGCTATAGGATTTTACGAAGGACAAGTCTATCGATTAACATCTGAATTCATTCGGGATGGTATAGAAATGATAGAAGACCCTATTTTTGGGCTTAATTTCTTGCAAGTCAAACCTGCCCAATGGCGTACTATTCCAATCGAAAAAAGCGTTACATCCGAACATAAAGTTGCCACATACGATGAATTAGAAAAACTCGTAATGAATTCAGAAGGACCTATAATGGTAGTGGAATGTATTTGCAGGCAACAAAAGCTCATTGAAGGAGAACAATGTAAAGTGACTTCTCGCTTAGAAACATGTATTGGCTTTGGTGATTTGGCTAAGTTAGGATCCAAAAGGAAAATTGGAAGAGAAATCGCTAAAGAAGAAGCGCTCGAAATCTTCAGGAAAAATCAAGAAGAAGGGTTAGTTTTAAATTCATCAAATTCAATTGAAGCGGAATTCATTTGTTCTTGTTGTGGGTGTTGTTGTGGGATGCTTCGTTCACATCAATTAATGCCTGATCCCAGTGTTTTCTGGATACATAATTTTTACGCTGAAATAGACTCAGAATCGTGTGTAGGATGCCAAACATGTGTGGAGAGGTGCCAAGCAGGAGCAATAAAGTTCAGGAAGAAAACGAATATCTCTTCAATTAATAAAAAGAAATGTATTGGATGTGGAAATTGTGTAACAGTTTGTCCTGAAGAAGCTATTCAACTCGTTAAAGTTGAGAAAGAATCAGTCCCTCCAGAAACTTTTGATGATTTATTTGATGAAATAAAGTCTAATAGAAAATAATAAAATTAAAATATTTTTTTTTCAATTTTTTTTTATTTACATTTTTGATTAAATATAAAGAAATGAAAGAACGTGCTTAGTTTAACTAATAAAACATGAGTGGAAGTTATTTATAGATATACATGCTTATTACATATTAGAGATTTTTTTAATAATGATTGAAAATGACCTTATCAAGCAAAATTCCTAATGGAAAAAATAATGAAATTTCCCCAATCGTGCATGTATTCGTCTTTTTCGGTTATTTCAACCCTATTTTTAATCAAATCCTCAATATTTTTTTCTTCTGTCATGATAATTATGAATTTTTTTTATTGATTCCGAGTCGAAATTAAATACTCCGAAATTCCATCTCCTTCCTTACCTTCACAGGTGAATACGGCTACTTGCTCAAAGATCTCAGTTTTTCCTGTTCGTGTTGGAAGGGTCAAGTACATGAAGTGTATTGATTTTGATTCTATGGTTCTTTTATTTCCTTTTTTATCTGTCACGATAATGGTTGAAGATAAAGGCGTCTTCCCGTCGTCTTTTGTTTTCGTGGTTATATCGACTTTTTCTATTATCGCATTTTCCTTGTCTTTTGAAAGAATCACGCCGAATTCCATTACCTTGCCTAATAGTTCTGATCTTGTCATGATAAAAGTCTCGTTTTCAAATTGTGCGGCGCCCCAATACCAGCCATCAATCTGAATATAATGCCTTACCCCCCAGCTGTGGTCTCGATTTCCAAATCCCTTGACATCTCGCGTTTCACCTTTATTTTTCAGTTTTAAAGTACCCGTCGCAATCATGGGTTGCTCGTAATGCTCCTGGGCAACAACTTTAAGTAGGTCCTTCCCATACTTTTTAATAAATTCTTCAGGATCTTCTGCGTCAGCAGAATTAAATACAGAAAATCGCCCCTTGAAATTAAGGTCTAATTCATGCTTTTGATCTTCGAACGTGATTCTCCATTCTTTCATTGGTTCAATGCAAAAAAATTTAATTTTCTTATCAAATTCCCAATTGTTAGGCATTTTCTTTAGCGGAACTTCGTTAAAATAAGTAGTGGTCTTGCCATCAACTACTAATAACACTAAAATCCGAGATTTGTTTTTATCCATGTGAAGCGATATTCTACTAACAAGAAAAACCTTATTTGGACGATCTATAAAATTGAAATACCAACTTTCGTTATGATAGCGAGGAAATTTTCCTAATTGCTGGGATAAATCGTGCATATATTCGTCTTTTTCGGATATTTCAACCCTATTTTTAATCATTTCTTCGATGTTAATCTCTTTAGTCATAATAAATAAAAATTTCTGATAAAACATTTAATATTTACTGTTTTTTTTCCTTAATTTTCTTTTTTTTTAAATCTGATATGTGTCATATTAGTCCGGACCAATTATTGTTCTTGATCAATAGTAGCACGATTGATAATTATTGGAATTTTTTATAGTAAGATTAAAAAGAAAATTCTTCATTAAAGTGTAATTACTCGCTAAATTAATTATTTAATGACATGTAAATCAAGTTTTGAAAAAGGTTGTTTTTTATGAAAAAGATTGGAGAAGGATTGTCTTGCTCGTCAAAAGACGAAGCAATCGGAAAAAATTCGAAATTTTGAAATATGACATTGGAAAAAAAGAGAGAAAGTCAATCCAAAATCCTGACGGTTCAGGAACTACTATTATAGAAAACGACCTACATCATAGGAGTGTGTGTTCGTTAAACGATAACCAATTACGTCAGCTTTACGATTTAGGTTTAAAACTCGAAAAGGAATTTAATTATCCTCAAGACATTGAATGGGCAATTCAAAACGATATAGTTCATGTCCTACAAACCCGTCCAATTACTACTTAAAAAAAAAAAATTGACTTAAATATAATCAAAAAAATAAAAATAAAGAGGTAAGCAATCATGGTTGGTGAATTAATAATGGACGAGAAAATGTGGATTAAGGTTATTAGGAATATTAAAAAAACGGGAGGCTTTCCTTTTTCTATTAACGATCATCTCATGGAACTAACGCAGACCTTGCTTGCCGAAGAAGAAGCAAGATTTCTCTTGGTTTTCACAAGAACAACACTAACTCTTGAACAAATCAAGGACAAAACTGATCTAGGCGCTGAACCGTTAGAAAAAATGCTAAATCAGCTCATGGATAAAGGTATTATCGTTGGCGTTCCATCAAGAAGCACGGGGAAAATGATTTATCACTTGAGTAGCTATCTTCCCGGTATATTCGAGTTCACATTCATGAAAGGCGAAACTGGCCAAAGGGAGAAAAAGTTAGCCCTTCTTTTCGAAAAACTCAATGATGATTTGACCGATTTAACTCAAAAGAACTACGACAATGTCGTGAGTCAGTATAGAAAAATACCTTTCATGGATAGGATCGTTCCGATTGAGGAAACCATTGAAGTAGAGCCAGAATCAGTTCTGCCATTTGAAGAAATGTCTAAATTAATAAATGATTTTGATAATATAGCTGTTTCGAATTGCTATTGCAGACACCATAAAGACCTTTTAGGCGAGCATTGCAAGATTGACGCGCCTAAACTAACTTGCATGCATTTGGGGAAATATGCGGTGTTTACAGCCGAACACGGTTTTGCCAAGCAAATTTCTAAGGAAGAAGCAATGAAGATTTTAAGAGAGGCAGAAGACGCCGGTCTCGTTCATAAGGCAATACATGTTAACATTGATCCCAAGAATCGAGAAACTGCTATTTGTAATTGCTGCAAGTGCTGTTGCGATACACTCCAAAAGTATTATCGCGGAACCATCCCATTAAAAACTTTAACTTCGTATATCGCAAGAGTAGATAGCGAAATATGTAGCGGTTGCGGAACGTGCGTAGAAAAATGTCCTGCTGAATCTCCGGAGTTGGTTGACGACAAATCTCTTGTTAACGAAAGTAAATGCATTGGATGTGGCGTCTGTGCGCATCACTGCCCCGAAGGAGCAATTAAATTAGAAAGAACGGGACCTAGAGTAGTTTTCGTTCCGCCTCCTAAATTGAAACTTCAATAAAAATGTCTGAAATGAAGGAGTAAAGGAAATACTTGCTAAACTTATTAGTAATAAAAAAAAAATTTCAAATTAAGTATTTAATTTTTTAATATACTCAATAATTTTTTTTCGCTTTTCCAAGGCTTTTAAAGCTGCGCTTTCAACTTTTATTTCCATTTGCTCAATTTTCTCAGCCACTTTTTCTCCTTTAAAACAAATACTTTTAAAACATTAAGGATAAGTTTTAATTAAATTTTTAAAAAAAGATGGTTTAAATAATAGAAAAAAACGAAGGAATTACGAGCGAAAAAAAACATTCCACGTTGTCAATGCTCTCGTTTAATTGTTCGGTTTTTGGAACACAATTAATCGGTCTAATGTTTAACTCTCGTTTAGTGTCTTTTTATGAGATTGAAGTTGGATTATCCATATGGTTATTCACGCTTGGATATTCAATATACACTTTGTGGGACGCATTCAACGATCCTTTCATGGGTTTTCTCTCGGATAGACCTAATCGATTATGGAAAAAACACGGGAAACGTTTTCCTTGGATTCTTGTCTCCTCTATTTTTTTATGTATTGTATTTTTCTTGATATTTACTCCACCAGATCCTAAAGTAAATGAATGGGCAACTTTTGCCTGGTTTTTGTTGGTTCTTTTTTTATTTGACGGTTTGATGTCAATATTATTGATTAACCGCAGTGCGTTGACGCCCGATAAATTCAGAACTGATGAAGAGCGTAAGAAATTAGCTGGATTAAATGTTCCCCTATTTACGATCGGATTAATATTAGGAATGATGTTATCGCCCTTGCTCATTACTTATGGAGATAAAGAATCGTACGTTTTCATGGCAATAGTTGGGAGCTTGATAACTATCGTATTTTTCTTTTTATCCTTTCCAGGAATGAGAGAAGACAAAATAATGATGGAACGAGCGTTTATTGCTGCCCAAAAAGAAAAGAAACCTTTTTTTGGAACTCTGAAAAAAGCTTGGAAACAAAAAAATTTTAGAGTGTTTATCTTGAAATACATTCCACTTACGGCTTCTAACATGCTTTTTGTTGCTAGCACGCCATACTACGTGCGCTATGTTTTGAAAGAAGATGCCACCATGGAATTAATTTTATACGCTGCCTATTTAATTCCTGGGGTGCTATTAGTTCCGATTTGGATGATAATAGGAAAAAAATTTGGATACTTAAAGATATACCCATACCTATTCATTGTTGTTTCGGTCATGTTCTTATTTTCAATATTTTTAACGAATTTAATAAATGCTGTAATTTGCGTCCTCATTTTAGGCGCATTTTATGGAGGTCTCAATACATTAGGCCCTCCAATTGACGCCACGATGTTTGACGAGGCTGCAGTCATGCACGGTGAACGCAACGAGGGCGTGTATTATGGCATTCAAACCGTTATTGGAAAAGTAGGACAAGTAACTTACATGATCATATTAGCGTCGATTCACACTCTTACAAATTTCGATCCTGCTTTGGGCACGGCACAAACAGAGTTAGCAATTTGGGGAATTAGAATGCAATTCGGATTATTTACTTCGATCTGCGTGTTAATCTGTGGTTTCATATTTTGGAAATGGTGGGATTTAAAACCCGATAAAGTAGCTGAAATCCAAGAAAAATTAAAAGAAATGAACCTCTAATCATATTTTTTTTTTATTTTCTATTAAGTATTCGCTCTTAGGAGCGTAAGCAATTTCGTGAAAATCTAGCCTTTTTAAAAAGTATTCCAATCGAAATACGAAAGATTCATAGTTTTTATTGTTTTACAAATTAAGTATTTAATTTTTTAATATACTCAATAATTTTTTTTCGCTTTTCCAAGGCTTTTAAAGCTGCGCTTTCAACTTTTATTTCCATTTGCTCAATTTTCTCAGGAGTATCTTCTCCAATTTCTTGTTTTATTTTGGTATAAGCGGATTCTCGGAATTTTGGAATAATTTCTTCTTTATCAGCACCTTCAAAGATCATTGAAACTTGATTTGAGTTGTCTACTTGGCCAATTTCTGCACATTTAATGTTGTTTTTGGCAAGATCCGAAATTATTTTACTTGAAGCATTCTCGGAGCAATAAATAAGAAGTGCGTCTAGTGAAACGCCTAAATAATCAACTCCTACTTTTTCTAACATTTCAAGAACTTTCGGATTGACAAGTTTTCTAACCTCTTTTTCGTGTATGATCACGCCACAATTTGCCGCGTAATTGATCTCGTATAAATCACCACGAAGACCACCGTTCGTAACATCGCACATGGCTCTAATTTCGTCAAGGTAATTGGATTTTAAAATTGTTTCGAACGCTTCGAGAAATTTAATGTTCAACGTTTCTTTAACTACATCGTGGTTTCCAGAGTAGATAGCCGTGGTTGTTATAGTCCCGCCACCAGCGCCTTCTGTCATCAGTATTCTATCTCCAACTTTGATGTTCCTTCTCGCTAATATTCTTTTTGTTGCGAGACCAACAGCGCTAATTCCTCCCACTAATCGATTTCCGATTACCATGTCGCCCCCGATTCGTAAAGTTGAACCCGCAGTTATCGGCACGCTTGCAAGTTCAGCAACAGCTGAAATTCCTGCCATGAAGTCAAACAACTTTCCAACGTCGGCGTCGTCGCCTAAATGAACATCCACCATTATTGAAATTGGTTTGGAACCTTTCACATATAAATCTCTAAGTGCTGCCCTCGATACGCTTATGTAAGCCCGTTACATGAAATTACGTGAAAGCCACATAGAAATGGAAAGTCGCTAAGTCGCGAATGAATCCCTTCCATTTTGGAAACAATGATCAAATTATTAGGATCGTAAGGCTCTCCTTTAAATCCCTTTAAATCTTGTAACCGAACAGCTCCCGCATCATCTAATGATATTGGGCTAAGATAAGGCTTTTGCTCAATTTGTGATAGTTTTGCAATTAGCTTATGGACAAAGAAGTCTCCAGCACCCCGACATCCCACTCCCTGCTTTCCTGAATTGACATTAGCAATAGAAACTTCTAATAATTCTTTCATGAAGGGATCTGAAATGTTTGATATATCACTTTTTTTACATTCTTCATAAATTGCTTTCGCATATGTGTAGGCTAATGACTTGTTTATGTCTTTAAAATCGAGATATTCTTGAACTAATCTTTCAATTATTTCATCCTTAGAATATCCTTTATTCATTAATCTTCTCGTTAATCCTTCTAAATCGCTCAAGAATAAAACCTTTAATAAATACAAAAATTAATATTAACTTATAATTGTGATCAGTAATTAAAAAATGTCACAGTATCAGTAATTAACTGACACTTAATAAATTACTGCCCACAAGTCGTCAATAATGAAAAATGTCAGTAAAATCCTAATTTTTAAGCACTATTTAATGTGTCTATTTTTGACAACTGATGCATATCGTTAATAATTTTATTGACGACATCTGCCAATACTTCCTTGGCAATTTCCAAACCTTTTTTTTTTTTCCGACAAAAAACAGAAAATTTGCAGTCTCTACGAATTTATACGCAATGATCGTGATGTGATATACATGGCAAAAGCGCGCAGAGGATGTTCTACCTCCCTAAAAAAAGAATAAGTGTCCAATCTTTTTAATTAATTTTCTGGAATTAGAATAACGAAATTACTTCCTTTCGTGTGGTCTCCTTTAACCTTATCTTCAACCCATATGTGTCCATTGTAGCCCTCAATAATGATTCTTACTATTGAAAGCCCAAGTCCAAGCCCCTTTGTTGATTTTTGACCTTTATAAACTCTTTTAAAGACCAAATTTTTTCTTGAATCCTGAATTCCAATTCCATTATCTAAAAATTCCATTTTCAAATAATCTATGTTATCCCTTTGCTCTTTTAAAATTTTAATTTGAATCTCAACTTTAGGATTTTCAGTATATTTAACAGCATTACTTAAAATATTGTCAAACACATCTCGTAGCAGTTCGTTGGCATTAATTTGGATCTGGTTGCTCATAGAGTCGATCTGGACGTTAATTTCTTTTTTCGGAAAAGATTCTTTTAAAAAATTTATTGCATTTCTTAATAACTCACAGACATCAATGGTTTTCTTAATGGGTGTATTTTCATCGAGGCGTGATAATTCTTGAACGTTAGTTGTTAGATTTGCGCCTCTATTAACTTGTTCTTTAATAATTTCTAATGTTTTCTTAATTTCTTCAATTTGTCCCGGTTCATTTATATTGTATAAACAGATCTCCGTTGAAGTTAGTATGGATTGAAGAATATTGTTCATATCGTGAGTTAATAAATCTTTAAAGAAATTGGCATGATTATAATATTCGCGAAATTGTTGTTCGGAAGCTTTTAATATTTTTTCTGATAACTTGCGTTCTGTGATATTATGACCTACACCTAAAATTGCGTAGATCTTTCCATTTTTCTTTAATGGCATTCCATATGCTTCTACATATACATCGTTTCCATCTTTAGTCTTAAGTTTATATTCACCCGGCACGGTTTGTCTTCCACTATTTATTATTTCGTTAGTGAGAGTTATGGCTTTTTTCAACTGGTCTTTGTCGATTAAGCTTGCAAAATTTAGATTTGGAATTTCTTCCCTTTCGTATCCAAGTGTCTTTAACGCAATGTCGTTAGCATCAAGAAAGTTTCCTCTTAAATCGTGAACATAGATAAAATCTAAAGAATGTTCGAATAAATCTTTAAATTCTTCTCTTATTTCTTCCTTATTATATTTCATTTTCCTACCTAATTTTTAAATTAAAAATTTTAAGGGTAAGGAATTTTTAAAATAGCTTCATTCCAATTAAAATTAAAAATTTAATCTTGTTATTTAAATATTTGATTTTGTTATTTAAATATATTTTGTTAAATCCTTAAGAAGATTTGCTATAAAGTTTATTCTAATGGTTTTAAAATATTCTGTTATGAAATCAATGAAAAAAATATTGTAAAATTTAAATTAAAAATTAAAAAAAGAATAATTTTTCTTAACAACAACATACATAATTTTAACATTATTAGTTTGTCATATTGTAGAAAAAATCAAATAAAATATAAAATTTCTTAATTTAAATTCTAAATTTTAAAGAATCTCGCTATTCAAATATTAATTTTTATTTAATAATAATGTTTTTTAGGTGTGACTAAAAACTTTAAATAATAGAATGCATTAATTATTCATAGATAAAAAGATTTTTAATTTAAATGTATTTTTGTTGATCTTAAAAAATTAGAATGTTATTCCATATAATTAAACAAAACATAAATAAATCTTTAAATTTAGGTTTCAAATCTTAACTAGTTTATAGAAATTAGTGTAGTTTTTAATGCATAAAAAATATAAATTAGGATAAACTAATATGAATAGAGAAGTTTAAGTAATAAATTATTAATAATAACGATAATGATAAGTAATGATAAGTACAAAAGCGTTAAATATTTCTAAAAATAGCAAAAATGGTGTTCCATTAATAAAATATTTAACAGAATGTGAAAATGGAGAAGAACTACTAATCTTAAGGGTAAATGCCGGAGTAAGGGCTAAAAAAAGACTTGCGAATTTAGGACTACTACCTAATGTAAAAATTATAAAAAAAAAGGACGCTCCTTTTAAAGGGCCGATTGAAATTATTGTAAAAGGCACATCCTTAGTAATTGGTCGAGGTTTAGCGTCAAAAATCGTTTTAAAATACGAAGGCTCTTGTGCGTATTAATTTATCCTTGGTTTTGATATTAAAAATAAATTTAATAAAAAAAAATTGGAGATTAAGAAGAAAAAATGAGTTGGCATTTACCAAGAGGAACAAAACGGAAAGCAAATCAAAAGTCTAAGAGCACCATCAATATAGCACTTGGGGGGAATCCCAATGTTGGAAAAAGCGTCATATTTAATCAGCTCACGGGATTATCTCAAACTATTGGAAATTGGCCGGGTAAAACTGTTGAAAGAATGGAAGGATATTTGAATTTCTTAGGATATCATTTTAATATAGTGGATTTGCCTGGAATTTATTCGCTTTCGACATTTTCTTTGGAAGAAATTGTTAGTAGAGAATATATCGTTTCGGAGAATGTTGATGTTATCATAAATGTTATTGATGCAACTAACCTTGAACGAAATCTCTTTTTTACTTTTCAACTCCTTGAATTGAGAGTTCCAATGATATTAGCAATAAACCAAATGGACATATTAAGAAAAAAGAACATCGAACTTGACTTTAAAACGTTAGAGAATATATTCAAAATTCCAGTTATTCCAGTAGTAGCTGTACACGGTAAAGGAGTTCACAAATTGTTAGAAGAAGCAATCGAATTGCTTGTTTATCATCATTCTCATTTGCATTATGTTGAAGGCGGTAAAACCGTTCATGAAAGAAAGACTCACGATATTAAGAGAAAAAATTTGTCTAAGGAAGAACAATTTCAGTTTCCCGATTTATCTTCTATTCTATCATTTGGAAAGGAAGTAGAATTAAAAATAAAGGATCTTGTCGAAAGAATCAATGATTTTCAGGAAGAATCTTCAGAAATCGTGTATCCACCAAGATTTTTAGCTATAAAAATCTTAGAAAACGATAGTGAAATAATAAAATTATTTGAAAAGAACGATAATAATTTTAAAATTGTTGAAAATGCCGAAAAATTTCGTGAAGAATTAGAAGAATACCACGGTGAAGATATTAATACGATTATTTCGTCAGAAATTTATAGTAATATCCATAAAATTGTTAAACAAGTAGTAACTGTCAAATCCAAAGAAAAAAGAAAAAAATTCTCCCTTACAGATAAGATTGATCATTTAACAACTCATTCTGTTTGGGGATATGTAATTTTAATGCTTGTCTTATTTGGGATTTATTATTTCACGTTCATTATCGGCGACTTTCTCGCCTCTGTTATAGATGAAATGTTCACATTTTTAAGTGAAAAAGTCTACGAATTTTACGGTGAGGATTCTATATGGATTAAAATTTTATGGGAAGGGGGTGTGGGAGGTTTTTTTGGAGCTGTTGGAGGTGTATTAGTTTATGTAATACCTTTCTTTTTAATCATTGAAATCCTACAAGATTCAGGTTATTTACCTCGAGCAGCATTTTTATTGGATAAATTCATGCATTATATTGGAGTTCATGGAAAGACAGTCATACCGATGATTCTAAGATTTGGTTGTAATGTTCCTGCTTGTGCTGGCTGTAGAATCATGGAAACAGAGAGAGAGAAGAAAATCTCAATTGTACTAACTTCTCTTATCCCTTGTGCTGCCACAATGACAGTAGCATTAGGATTAGTTGGTCGATATTTAGGGTTGGGCTGGGTATTAGTCTTGATGGTTATAAACTTTTCAGTTGTTATTTTAGTTGGTAGAATTTTAAATAAAGTCATGCCTGGTATTTGTACTGAGTTGATAATGGAAATGCATGAGTATAGAGTTCCTAACTATCCAGTAATAGTGAAACAGACGTGGCTTAGATCCAAAGAGTTTATCTTTAAAGCTCTCCCGGTGATAATTGTTCTTGGCATTGTTTTAGAAATCTTATTCATTTTTAACGCATTAGAGCCAATAAACATTGTAATATCACCGATAACAGTGTTTTGGTTGGGTTTACCATTGATTACGGGAGTTTTTCTGATATATGGGATTCTACGTAAAGAACTCACGTTGGTTCTTTTATCTCTTTTGGCTAATACAATGGGATTAACATTAGTCGAACTAATGACCCCTATTCAAATGATTGTGTTCTGCCTAGTTAACATGCTTTATATTCCTTGCTTTGCAACAATAATAATAATTGCTAAGCAGACAAACTGGAAATATGCGTTGCAAATTACTTTCATGGAAATCGGAATTGCGTTATTGATTGGAGGGGCCATTAATTTAGGATTTTTTCTTATAACTAACCTATAATTCTTTCTTTTTTAAATAAAATGCAACCTTAATGTGTAATCTGGACATTTATCTTCACTTTAGTGATTTAGTATTGCAAGTCTCGGACGACCAACTTGAGAGCACTCCGAAATTTAACGGATGGCTCCATTCATGTTCATGTTGGCAAATAAAATTAAAAATATTTCACTTAAAAAAACTCGATTATATTTTCATTCTTTAAAATCTCGTTTTATTATCAGAATTTTATAAAACTATTTAAATTATTTTAAAAATTCATAATCATAGTTCAGAGTACTTTTAATAAAAAAATGAAAATTAGAGTAACCACGCCCTCTCGCATCCATCTCTCTTTAATCGATTTAAATGGATATACTGGGAGGGTTGACGGAGGCATAGGTCTCATGTTAGATAGACCAAATGTTGTTTTTGAAGCGTCTAATTCTGCAAATGAGTTTAAAATTGCATGTAATAAATACTATAGAGAATCTATTGAAATTATTAACGAAAAAGCTTCTAAAATCTTTAAAACGTTAAATATTAACAATAAAAATTTTTTTCTATCTCTTAGACGATATTTCCCAAAACATGTGGGATTAGGGTCAAAAACGCAATTATCTCTTGCCATCGCTACTGCAATTGCTAGATTAAAGAATACAAGTCTCTCAACGGAAGAATTAACCAAGGTTGTTGAAAGAGGTGGAACTTCTGGAATTGGATGGAAAGGATTTGAGGAAGGAGGGTTCATATTAGATGGGGGACACGATTTTGGTGTTGGAAAAGAAAAAGAATCTTTTTTACCGTCTTCAGCTTCTAGTTCAGCTCCTGCGTTAACTATCTTAAGGCATTCCATACCAGAAAATTGGCGTTTCTTACTCATAATTCCAAATGTAAAAAAGGGTTTTTATGGAGACGATGAGGTTAGAATTTTTCAAAAATATGCTCCAATCCCAAAAGATGAAGTAAATGAAGTTTCTCATCAAATCCTCATGAAAATTCTTCCCGGTATAATAAAAAACGATTTAAAATGCTTTGGAGAAGGGTTGAAGAGGATTCAAAGCATAGGTTTTAAAGCTATTGAAATAAGTTTACAACATCAAATTGTTAAAGACATATTGAATTTTTTTAACGATTATGGCGTCAAAGCTTTTGGAATGTCGTCATTTGGCCCTAGCGTTGTATGTATTACTGAGTCTGATGCGGAGTCGGAAGAATTGCGAGACGCCTATTACGAACAGTTTGGAAGAAATGGAGAGCACATTTATTTGTCTAAACCAAATAATATTGGAGCCAAAATTGAATACATCGAGTAATTGAGTTTCAATGTCAAATAATAAAGAAAAAGTATGTTTTTCACCGGATGTAACTAAAAGAGAGCGAGCTTGTTTTGAAACGGGCATAAAATTGGGAGCACTTTACCACATTTTATGCGGAATTCCTATTGCGAATAAAGAAGAAATTATTGATTCTATAGAAAAAGGAATCGAAGCCGCGATCTCTTGCCAACCTTATGTGAAATCAATAAAAATTAATCTGGATAGAGATAAAATAATTGGAGATAAATCCACTCAATTCGATTATGACGAAATAAATGGTAAAATCATAAGGGCAGAACTGATTCTTGAATACGAATCAGTTGAGGTCGTAGCAAAAATTGATTGGATTGAAAAACTCAACTATCCCTTAATGTTTATCGAAAAAATTAACATGCTTGATTAATCCTTAATACTACTTATTTTTACATTAAAAATTATCAATCACTTAAAGAAGAAAATAATGAAAACTAAAAATATTAGCGTTAATATTAAAAAAGGCAAAAAAGTACCATTTAAAGAAACCTACATGGTATTCAATAATTCAAGGAGTAAAATACGGATTGTTCAAAAATTCAGGGATCAAACAAAGAATCAATCGATTTCGTTAAAAATTAATGAATGTGCAAGATTACTGAATTTATTTACCTATTATTTATTCGATGGTGAATTTGAACCGAAAATAGATAAAATGCTTTATTATGAAGAAGAAGAATAAACTCCTCAACAATTTCTGAACTAAACTAATCCAGTACATTTTTAACATAAATGCTCACGAGTTCGATTGCCTTAAAAGCGTTCTCATTTTTACCGAATCTTTTTATATCTTTCATGTAATCGCTTATTTTATCTTGAATCTTTTTCGTTAATACTTGCTCGCCTTTCTCGTGAGCAACTTTTAATCTAGTCGCTAAAATTATTGTTTCTAAAGCGAGATTTTCCGCTCGATTAAAGAGCTTAAAGGACCTCTGAATTAGTTCAAATGAAATGATGTATAATTTAAATTCTGAGATTTTTATTTCTCCCGAAAAATCTTGTTTGACAATCTCGTTTTCTCCTGCTAATATGCAAATTAACGCTGCCCAAGCTTCATTCATGTAAGGTATTAAAATTTTCTTGGTTTCAGAGGATTCGTTAAAAGGATCGTTTAATTCTTTATAATCGTATGAATCATGTGAGAGTTCTTTTGAAGGGATGTGTTCTTTTAGAGCAGCAAGTGCGTATAATTCAACATCCATTACGAAATTCAGAGTTATCATGCCGCTTTC
>JAUXAJ010000002.1 GCA_030620005.1 Promethearchaeota archaeon
GGACGACGGGAAGTCACGCCTTTGGAGATAATGTAAGACCTAAAGAGATTCTCGCGAATATCTTTCGGCAGTTGTCGATGAATGAGGAAACGATCTCCGAGAGGAAGGAATCTCCTTCCTTTAGGAAGGAGTAGTTCAAGAGAATTTCAATACTAAGTCATTAGAATATCAAGAAAGATTAATATCTCAACTAATAATGATCATCACAGACCACATGTTGACTTCTTTATTTCAAATTTCTTTGGTCATTTCAAATGTTATACCATAATTTTCGTTATATACCTTACTTACTTTTTCATAATTTAATTTCTGATAAAATTTTATCGCGTCAATGCTCGCATTTAGAATTAGTTTCGTGATACCTCTTTCTCTTGCTAAACTTTCAATGGCATTCATTAATTTGGTACCCATTCCTTTTCCATGATGTTTCGGATCGACAAATACGTTCCCGACATGATCATTTTTAAGAGTTGCTGTAC
Organism: Promethearchaeota archaeon; assembly: GCA_030620005.1. Next base: position 480 of record JAUXAJ010000002.1, read on the forward strand.
CCAAAATTACATCTTGTTCAGTAGCAACTAAAAAATCTCTTTCTTTAGAAAGTTCAACCATTTTTTCAGGTGTGAAAACATCATACATGTATTTTATTACTGACTCAGGATAACTCTTACTGTTTATTTCGATTAACGCCTTTCTAATTATAGAAGCTGCTTTTACCGCATCTGACTTTTTAAACCTTCTAATTGTTGCCATTTTTTTACGTACTTAAAAGTTTTATTTTTTTAATTTAAGAAAAAAAAGGAATTTTATAAATATTTGCTCTTAACTCTCATGATTAGAGCTAAAATTACTATCGTCGTTCCGATCAATATGAACTCGAGGTTTAAGTTCAATGCTACCAGAATTCCTATGATTGGATGAAGAATGGCTTTCATCAGTTTTAATGGAAAGAATGTGGGAATAAGAGCTATATTTTATGAACTAAATTAAAACATGTAAAAAATTATTATTTAAATAAGCGATTTTAATGAATTTGAAATATATAATTAATTTTAATATGACTCAAAATTATTGTTTATTAAGAGAAAAAATTTAAGTTCAAATTATTATTTAAAAAAGCGATTCGAATGGAATCAAAATTAAAAAAAATAGTCGTTGTTGGGGATGGTGGAGTGGGAAAAACAACCATGTTGCATCGATATATCAAGAATGAGTTTCTCGTTGATACTAAAATGACAATAGGCGTGGGATTTTTCCAAAAATATGTTTCTTTAGAAGATGGAAGAAAAGTTTACCTCCAGCTTTGGGATTTTGGTGGTGAGAAGCATTTTAGAGCTTTTTTGGATAGCTATGTTTTAGGCGCAAATGGCGCTTTATTATTATTTGATCTTACATTAATGAAAACACTTAATCAAATAGACAATTGGGTCAAAATCGTACGTAAATACAATTCCACCCTTCCAATAGTGTTTATCGGTTCTAAATGTGATTTGAAGGAGAAAATCTCTGTATCAGATGATTATGCCCTACAATTTAAAGAAAAGTACAATTTTTTTGAATACATTAAAACATCGTCAAAAACAGGAGAAAACATTGAAAAAGTTTTTGAACTCATAACAAAAAAGGTTATAACTACTAAAAGCTGAAAATTTTATTTTATATCACAATTGAGTTATTTTCAAATTTATATTTAACTAAAGCTAACGCACCTCTAAGCCTAATATCATCCTTTAACCTGGTCAATTTTATTTTTGGAGGATAATTTAAATTGGATTTAAATTGCTTTAAATTTCTTTAATGCTGTAATTAACAATCCACCGGCAACTCTCGATCCAACACCTAACATGTTTTTGTTTGAATCAAATTTTTCCTCGAAATCAAGAAATTCCTCATAATTTTTCCTGTTTTCTAATAACTTTTTCAATAGTTTATTCTCTATACCACTTGCTAAAGTGCCAGGAGCAGATATTTTTTCAATAACACAATCATATTTTTCTATTAGATTTCGAATTTCATCTGGAGTGAATGCGTGCCAATTAATGGGCATTACTTTAGAATCTGCATTTATCAACTCCTCATTTTTCTCAAGAGTTCCTGTCTTGTATATTTCTTTAGAAACCGTTAATTTTCCAAAATGTTTTAATTCAAAACTTGTGCCCCCTCCAAAAATAATTCCAGTTCTATTGGAAACACATAAAATTAATCGCTCTTTAGTGACCCTTAAAAGCTCACTTAAGGCAAATTCATAATTTTTATAACAATATGAAAGAGGAGAATCAAAACATATTACGAGATCAAAAGAGTTTGATTCAAATTCAAACCCTTTGCAAATATCCCCTCTTATAAAAGATATGTTGTTTATATTATTATTTTGAGAAAATTCCTTCGCAATTTCAATCATTTTATCGGAAATGTCTAAATGAACTACTTCATGTTCATCTTGCGCTAAATATATTGAAAATCTTCCTGGACCTGCACCAGCATCCAAGATTTTTAATTTTGATCGGCCATTCAAGCATCTTTTTATTTCTCTCCATAATAAATCCGTGTGTATTTGCTTATGAGGATCGTTCTTTTCTCTCATTAATTCTTTTTTACCAACTTTATTCCAAAATTCTCTTAATAGTGATTTTAATTCACTTTTGCTCATTCTTAATCATCTCATCTTGATCATTTTAATTTCTTGGTCATAATACATGTAATGCCATGTGGACCTGAATCTTGCTTCTTTTTTTTCTTATACTCTAATTTTTTGTAAAAATTTAAAGCAGTAATGCTTGCTGCTAACTTTACCTTCTTTATTTTCTTTTCTCTTGCTAAACATTCAATAGCATTCATCAATTTTGTATTTATTCCTTTATAATGATATTTTGGATCTATAAATACAGACCCAATATAATCATTAATTAAAGTGGCAGTTCCTATTACGATAAAATCTTTCTCAGCTACAAGAAATTCTCGCTCTTCAGATAATTCAATCATTCTTTCTGGCGAATGATTATCATATAGGAATTGAATTACAGAATCAGGGTAATCCTTACTGTTTACTCCTACTAAAGCGTTTCTAATAAGGCACGATTCCTGTTCAGCATTATTTTCATTAAATTTTCTAATTATTATCATAGTAAGCTAAATTTAATATGTTTTAATTAATTCAAAAAAAATTTTTAATTTAGATCTTCATTTTTAACAAATGATATTAAGACTAATGAAATCATAGCGATACCGAGTATTATAAAAGTGTAATTTAAATTCCAAGTTACTAATAACCCAACTATGGGATAAGTTACGGAACGCACGATACACACCATCATGCTTATCGTACTGATGACTGTAGCTCTGTTTTCCGTCTCGATATTTTTATTTATTGCGCTAACAAATATGATATTTCTTGACATTCCAAATCCTATGACAATTAGTATTAAGACGATGCTAATTGGAGCAAAATGGATCAAAGCCATTAATATAAATCCCACGCCGGGTATCAATGTATATATCTGCAGAAATCGTTTCTTATTACTAAAACGCTTTTCTAATTTTGGAACAACAATCGTAAATAGAATTTGAGAAAGCGTCATTGAAGTCGCAATGAATCCAAAAAAGAATAATGGAACACTTAAATCATCAAGATAAAGTTGATACATCCAAATAAGATAAAATATCAAGATATCTGCTAAAAGCATATCCAGCGATAGTGTCTGGAGAACTCTATTATTCTTTAATAGTGTAAATCCTGATTTTATTACCTCAATGTATTTTTCTGATTTTCTTTCTAAATCGTGATTTGGTTCTTTAATGGTAATAGCAATGAATGTCGCAATAATAAAAGGTATGAATGTTAATTGCACTATTCTTGGTAATGGTAAAATTAATGTTAATAATGATCCAACAGGTGCCGCAGTCGTTAATCCTATTAACATCATGCTCTGAATCCTTGCCATTATTTTCTTCATGTCTTCGGTTCGATCAAGTTTTCTCAATGTATCATAAACTATTGCTTGATCTGTTCCAGATATCAAGGCAACTCCAAATCCCCATAACGCTTCACCAATTGCAAATATAAATATATTTGGAGTGCTCCCATAAATCAACACGGCTAATGCTATAATGAGACCTGATAAGCAAAGTGAAAGTTTTCTACTCAAGTAATCAGAAACAGCACCGCAAGGTATTTCGAAAACAAGTATCATGAATGTAAAGAAACCTTGCAACATCATGACTTCAAAGAATGTCAATCCTCCCCAATCGAGAAAAAAGGGCATTAATATACCTGTCATCATGTGGAATCCAATGAAAAATTGAAATAAATACAACTTCCAAATATTTGGCTGAAATATTTGTTTATTGACTTCCAAACCTATTTGAGATTGATTTATTTCTTCTTCCTTTTTTTCTGCTTTTTTTTTTTTTAAAATGTGCATTTTTTCAACCTTTTTTGTATCGTTTAAATTTATTATAAAAAATGAAAAAAATTAGCACGAAAGTAATTCGGCTTTCAATTGTGCAATATATTTTTTTCGGACTTTCTCAGATATTTGACTGACATCAACACCTCGAGAATTAAACACATCTGGAGGCTTGTTTTCAAATAAGGCGAGGATTATGATTAAGGCATTTTTCACTAAAGTTTTATTTTCAGAGAATTTCAGCTCATTCATCACGCTCCTTATAGAAAGACATTTCTTGATTTCTTTTTTTTCTTCATTACTCTTAATTTTTTGAGATAGAGAAATTAATTTCGTGTAGTAATCCAATTCAGGAATTTCTTCAAAGCTCGAATCCAATCTTTCTTTATTTTTTAATTCTGCCATTTTTTTTTACCTAATTTTTTTCTTATTTTTAATTTTTGTGAAATATAAAAAATTTTATTAATAATAGAAGATTTCAATGAATTTCTGGGAAACAAAGCGAAAAAATGAGATGCTAAAGGCATGACCCGTATTTAAGGATGATTAATCCTTTTTTTAGAGCATTGTAGAGAAAATAAGTAGTGAAATCGTTGATATCAGATTAATAATATAGGAATTCTATTATAATGTAATAGGCATTCCAATCATGGTAAATGCACTAACAATATAATTGAGATGGAATATTCTATACATGATTTTTTTCCCATTCCATTTCTTTATTTCATTTACCATGCGTATCAACAAAATTTTTATTATAATTAATAGATTAAGATTCTTTATAAATTTAACGCACGAGAAAGTTAATCATGATGTATGAAGTGGGAAAATAGTGGGATCCCAAGAAAGATTTCTCAAAAATAATATTTTCGTTCTATTTTAGAATCGAATTATTTTCTGATTTATATTTAACCAGAGCTAACGCCCCTCTAAGTCCTACTTCATCCCCCAACGATGTCACTTTTATTGTAGGAGGATTATTGATTGTAAATCTAATGGGATTTTTTTCAAACTGTTCTATTAGGGGAGGAATTATTTGTCCTTTATCTTTCATCATTGCTCCACCAAAATATATGCTCTTGCAATCATAAAAATTATTGACGAGCCCTATTCCCACTTTAGAATAAAACACGCAATCATCCACGATTTTCTTGGATAGCTCGTCCCCTTCTCGTGCTGCTTGGAGCACTTCTTTTGCTGTAATTATAGATTTATCTCCCTCGACAATTTGCATCAGTTTTTCTGAATTTAATGTTCCTTCTGCCAGAGCATCCAATGTTCTATTTCTTACTCCCGTTCCTGAACTATATACTTCCCAACAACCATGGGCACCACAATTACACTCAAACGTGCTTCTTGGGTCGACCAAACCATGTCCAACTTCTGCAGCGTTCCCACCTTTTCCAAGTAAAAGATGCCCCCCACTCACGACACCAGCACCTATACCAGTTGACATTGTAATATAAACAAGATTATCTTTTTCAAGTTCATCTGCTTCAAAATAATGCACACCTAATACAGCGCCATTACAATCATTAATTAAATATATTGGAATATTTGGAAACTTTTTTTCAATGGGTTCTTTTAGGGGTATAACTTTAAAGCCTAAATTCGCGTTGTTGAAAACTTCGCCTTTAGTCATGTCAATAGGTCCTGCTGTGGCTAAACCAATCCCTATAATCTGCTCAATTTCAATACTATTTTCTGATAATATTTTTGATAACAATTGACATACTGAATTGCTGATTGAATGCATGGTCTCTTTTAATGTTTCCATGCTTTCACTTATAATGTTCTTTTCTTTTAAATCTGCCGTGCAAATTGCCACACGTATCCACGTGCCACCAATGTCCAGTCCAACGATAAATTTACCATTCATTTTTGCTCAAACAATTTCTTTCATTGGATATTAATATAATAAATTTTATGTCTTTTAAAGCTTTAAAAATCATTGATATACAATTAAAAAATTAATAATAATTGAAAATTATGGAATCCTCATCGACCAATTTTATAAATTTTTTCAAAATGAGTTGCTTTCTTTTATCGTCTATTGCGTAAACATAATACTGTGAGGGAATTCTCGCTATAGAATAGAGCTGAACGATATTTGGTTTAATTCGCTTAAAGGCGCTTGCCAAACTCTTGATATTTTTTATATTGTCGTTAGATATGAAATCCTTTCGATAAGAGTTATAAATCAAGCATTGTATAGCCAACAAGTTATTTTTTGGCATTTCATTTTTTAATTTAATAAGTGAATCAATTATTACTTCAAGATTGGGCACATCTTCGTGTGGAATATTTGTTCTTTTAAAGTCAGCTTCAGTTCCAGCGTCCAATTTGGCTAGTACGAAATCGAATTGCTTGACTCCATCTCTAATCTCATCCAAATAAAGAGTGCTAGAATTCGTGAATAAGGTTAATCTTGGTTTATCTTTTATCCATTTTATTTGGTCTCTCACATCACATGCAATTTGATGATAATCTAGTAAATTTTCGTTTAATGTAGGCTCACCGTAATAGCCTGTAAAACTCATGCTATTTAAATGTGGAACATGTTTCAAGATTGATACTAATTCTTTTCTAAAACTCGTTGTTGGAGGAAGTTTAACTCTATATTCCGGAGAAACTAAATTTTCTCTCTTAGTTAACCCAATTTCACAATATACGCAATTGTAAGTGCAAATTTTATGATTAGATAAAATATTTATCCCTAAAGAGAGGCCTAATCGCCTTGATTGAAAAGGGCCATATATATACTTTCTTGGCATTATTTAGTTTGTATCTTTAAGTTTTTTTAGAAAGTCTTGGATTGCTTTATTAATCTCGTCAGGTTTTTCGACCATTGCCATGTGTCCAGCGTTTTCGATTAAAATGAGCTCAGAATTCTGTATTTTATCGTGAGAGTATTTCGCGTATTTTGGAGGCGTTAGATTATCAGCTGTACCACAAACTATTAAGCAAGGAACGCTGATGGAATTCAATTTATTAAGGATATCAAACTTATCGCAAATACTGAAGTCTTGATAAGAAACTTCGGGCTTGATTTTTGAGGTTTCGTTTATATAATTGTCAATAATTTCTTTAGAAGTTTTCCGATAAAAGGCACCCCTGGGCATGGATTTTAAAAACTCTTGAAAATTATTCTTAAGAGAATCGAGAATTAATGGACTAACGCGTAGACGACCGCCTGTTCCACATAGAATTAGAGCCTTAACATCATTCGGATATTTAAAATAATATGATTGACCAATAGCTCCGCCTAAAGAGTGACCGCATAAAATGACACCTTCATAATTTAAAGAATCAACAAGCTTTTTAACCACGTCAACATATAATTCAAGCGAAAGTATTGAAAATTCATCAGATCGAGCGTGGGAAGGTAGATCAATGGAAATAATGTCAAGATCAATATTCATGTCAAACTGGTTTTTCCAAATGTTTGAGCTTCCTCCAGAACCATGTATAAAAAGTAAAGCTTCTTTGTTTTCTTCTGAGATTAAGTTTTCTTTTAATTCATAAAAAATATTTTTATCATTGTATCTTATATACGGCATAATTTTTCACTAATATTTTAAAAAATTTGATTGCTAAAATAGTTCACGAATACGCGTTTGATTCCGTGTTAATTAGAGAAATTTGACTTGAAGCAACTGCTAACCAAAAGGACGCAATAATAATTATAATTATAATGAGGTTATTAACTCTTTGAATACTCATTTTACCAGCGTCTTTGTAATTATATATGTTTTGTCTACAAATCTATTAAGTTATCTAATTTATTAAATTTTAGTCGTCTTTTTCGTAACCTACGATATATTGAAAAAAGTTTTAAATATTTTCAAAACAAATTAAACATAGGTGAAAATTTATGACAGATGTATATATTGTAGATACCAAGCAAGGAATAAAATCAGCAGTAAGTGAGCTGTTTTCTACGCTTGAAAAATCTGGAGGACCAATTATAAAAAGCTCGAAAGAAATCTATGTTAAAGTGAACGGGATAGATTTCAAAAAGCACGCTTATACTTCTCCTGAAATGTTAGAGGCCGTCATAGAATCTCTTAAAAGTATTGGTGGAGATGTTCACGTGATGGAAAATTCTACTCAAGCTAATATGACTCGAATTGTTTTTGCAATTACTGGTTATAAAGAAATCTGCGAAAAAACAGGCGCAAAAATCATCTACTTAGACGAAGAAGATACAAAAACGTTCGAGTTCAAGGGAAAACCCTCCTCAAAAGACGACTCTAAAGGATATAATTTAAAGACGTTTAGACTACCCGAAACGATCGTTAAAATAATGGAAAATAGGGAATCAATCACTTATATAAATCTACCAAAACTTAAGACCCATTCAATGGCGGGAGTAACGCTTGGCATTAAAAATCAATGGGGTTTTCCTCAACACGAAGACAGAGGTAAAGACCACAATTATAATTTACATTCAAAATTAGTAGATGTCTTCGAATACATCAAACCCGATATAACCATCATTGATGGGTATGGTGGAGCAACGATTCACGGGCACTATCCTCCTGAGGCTTTCGAGGATCGCCTTGTTAAACATTTCAATATCCTAATCGGAGGAAGAGATACTCTAGCAGTTGATGTTGTAGGAGCAAGAGTTTTTGGCTTAACAATTGATGATATTCCCCATTTAAAGATAGCTCATGAGCGAGGCTTGGGAGAGGGGGATTTAAGTAAAATAAATGTGATTGGAAAGGATTTAAACGATTATAAAGAAAAATACGAATGGGATTTACTCCAAGAATTTCCCGAAGATGTTAAAATTGTTAAGGGCAAGACAATGGTATGCAGGGAAGGTTGTCAGAACAATCCCTTAGCAACTTTGCAAGTATTTGCCTACGATTACCCCGATAGATTCAAAGGAGGTTGGTTCATAGTAATGGGTAAAGGACACGACGATAATTTAGTAGAACAGCTAAGAGAAGAAGGATATACTAAAGGTCTCGTAGCAGGTTACTGTGCAATTGATGAAGTTGGCGAAAAACTTAAGAAAGAATTTGGTAAGAGAAAAGTATTTTTTTCAGGGGATTGCAACAATTTAGCGGAGACAGTAAAAGCGGAGCTAAAATTATGCGGGATGAACGTGTTTGATTTAATTCCAATTTCAACTGAAGAGTTAATGGCACTCATTGATACCGCTAAAAAGCACGGTAGTAAAGCGTTAGTTGCAATTTAATAATAGGAAAAGTTAATTGAATTAATTCAAACAGCCCAAGATCGTGGAAATATGTCATGGATTCTTGTATTGTTTTAACAATTTTTATAATTTTTTTTATTTTTTTAACACAATATTTTAATTGATCAGATTTTACAAAAAAGAAGTTTAATATTCACTTTAATCATTAAATTAATAGATGGAACTAAAATCAAAATTCATCGAAATTAAACAATTCTTATCAATTTCGAACGATAATAAGGAATTAGAGCAATGCCTTAGCAAGTATCATTTTTCGGATTATACAACAGATCAAATATTAGATATAATTCTAAAGTTCGTAAACTATTTTTCCATGTTTAAAGAGCTAACACCCTTCATGAATTCTGTATATAATTGTATTAATAATACTCTTGATAGCTTTAACATAGACTCCCTTCATGACTTTGAAGACCTATTTATTAAGAACGCCCTATTGCATTTTATTCAAGAGTATCTCAATCATGCGAACATATCGCAGAAAGCCCAAGTTTTAAATGTATTGGCAGATTCATTGGAAAAGCTCCAAGCTCAACCTTTAATTATTAATCTTGGACTGATGCTTAAACCAATGTATCAAGATCAAGATTATTTGAACAAAAGACAATTACTTGAAGAAGTTGAGGTTGAATACATTCTCAATGCTAAAGACGAAATGGAAATAAAGCAGCAAATAGATCAATGGTTAAATGTTCAAAATTTTGATATTAACGATCAAATCGAATTGGAAAGAGGTTTAATGGAAGAATTCGACAGAATAATTTCTGACTTTAAAGTTTCAAGAGAAAGTGAAAAATACAAAAATTTATTAAAGGAAGCAATGGAAATGTTAGCATTGAAACTCACGTTTTTAAGTCTAATGGAAGTAGATGATTCCGTTGATCCAATGCGTATAAAATGAATGCAATCTTTGAAAAATGTAGTAAAATTTCAATTATTCAACTTCTAAATTAATCATAATTAATTTTTTATTATTCAGTCTATCTACTGATAAATAATTTATTATAGGTGGATATCGATAGTAGTATTAAGAATATTTTTTTTCTGAATGTGAGTAGAATGAATGAAAAGGAAGAAAAATTAACTCCTGAAGATATAGAAAAACAAAAGAAAATAGTTGGCGATATATACGAGAAAGAAAAACTCGTGAGATTAGAATACTTAAAAAATTTCGAAGAAGAAAGAATAAGATCCATGGATGAAAGCAAGGATAAAATTTCAGATTTAATCTCTGAAAAAAGTTTCATAAGAGAAAAAATTAGAGATCACGATCTTAAAAGAATGGAAATTAAGCCCGAGAAGGAAAAGATTTCAGAAGTTATCAGCAAATCCGTTAAAGAAAAAGCCTTTTTTATCGAGCAAAAGAGACAGGAAAGTGAGAAAATTCAAGAAATTGGCGAAAACGTTGATGTGAAGAAGATTGGAGAAAAAATTAAAGATAAAGTAGGAGAAAAAGCCTTTATGATTGCTCGGCAAAAGGACCAAGCTTCAAAAATGAAAGATATCCATCCTGATCTTATTTCTTCGAAAAAAAAAATTAGAGAAACAATTGAAGAAAAGAGTTTTTTAATTGAAAAGAAGAAAGAGCGAGACGCTCAATTGCGAGAGTTAAAACCCGATATCGAGAAGTCTGCTGGCGCAATCAGCCAATCCGTTGGAGAGAAAGCGTTCATGATGGACAAAAAGAAAGAGCAAGACGCTCAATTGCGAGAGTTGAAACCCGATATCGAGAAATCCGCTCAAGCCATAAATAAAGATATTGGAATGAAAGCATTTCATGTGGAGAAAATAAAGGAGCGCGATTCTCTACGAAGAGAAATTAAGCCTAACATAAAGGAAGTTGGTGAAAAACTAGAATCCGAAATTGAAAAAATTGAAAAAAAAAAAGCAAAGGGAAACCAAGACTGATAATGTGTCGTGGTTATAGCTACTAAAAAGAAGAAATAATAAATCTTAAAATTCACAAAATTTCTTGAATTTATTGCTTTAAATCGCCTCTAAGAACATGTCAATAGGATTATAATTCAAGCAAGCAAATTATAAATTAACATTAAAGAAAAACTTAAAATTTTTTTTAAAACAAAAAGTAAAAAAATATTAGTTAATATTAAAATTAAAAAACAAATACTAAATATTAAAAAAATTATTTACTAATATATTAAACAATAACTAATAATTAATCCAAATTAATTGATTATTATGGAACCTGAGAACAACAACCAAAAGAAAAAAATTTCAGTAGGTATGATTATATCAAATGAAGTATTACACAATAATCCAGTTTTTCCTAAAGAAATTAAAGGAGAAATTTTAAACACTCCATATTATTTGTTAATCTTCATTTCTCGAGAAGATGTTGTAAAAATAAGTTGTTTTCCAACAAAAAAGAACAACATTAAGAAAATTCTGATTAAATTGAAAGAATTTTCTCCAGATCTTGTTAAAGGCATATCTAATGTATTGAACGAACTTAATTTAAGTAAAGATATCTTGCACACTACGGGTTTATGCTATGAAATGGAAAATTGCTTTTACGAGACATATTTAACTGGGGACACGATAGAAAGTGGGGTCACTGATGTTGATAATATAAAAGAAAAATTTATGGCCGTGGAAAAAGTAGTAACTGTTTTAATTGAAGATATTCCAACTTTCACGAAATAGCTAATATTTAAGTTGCCTTGCTAAAAAAAATGAGTGCTTTCATAATACTTCAATAAAAAAATGTGGTTGATTAAAATAAGCGATGATAGAACCCCTCCTCCACCTGTAATGCCTCCTACATTAAAAAAAAAGGATAACTTTTGTTTATTTCATAAAGGCAAAATTAAAGGAAAAGTATACACTTGTCCTAGATGTAAAACTCAATATTGCATGAAATGTGCCGTAAAAGCTAGGGATGCTCAAAAGTATTGCGTAAAATGTAAACAATTAATTTTAATTTAAATTCTTTCGGGATTATTATATTTTTTTACTGCTCTTTTACCTTTTTAATCGAACTTATTGCTCGCCAAGTTTTCCAGAATATCAGCCACAAAATGATAAAGATAAACAATGTTGTCAAAAAAGTGTACCCTCCAATAAATAGATCAACCAACAACATGAATGGGATTCCTGCCATGGAAAATCCGATAATGTAACCATAACCCCAAATTCTATTTTTTAAGGCGATGATTACTCCTGGAACTATAGTAGTGAAAATTATTGACAAATAAGATAAAACTGCCATTGAATCCAAGATGCATGACATGTTAATCCATGATATGATTGAACCAGTTAACATCCAAAAAATTGTCCAAATATCAAATTTGAACTCACGCTCTTTATTTTCCAATATTACCTTCCTATTTCCCTTTTATTAACGAAATTTTACTAGTAAATCTTGTTGTTTTCTTTTGATAAGTAATGATTTTGAATACTTAAAGCATTTGATAATTTATTTGGTGAAAAATAAGAACAGATTATTATTAAAAAAAAATGAATATAAACATGATTCATATATATCTTAAGATAAAGATTTAAATTGTTTCTCAAATATTTAATATCTGATATTTAATACAAAAACAAAAATTGATTATTAGATAGAATCTAATAAAAATTTAAAAAATAAAATAGGATAAATCTTCAAAAAAATGACTCCTACCACGCCCTGGATGCGGGATTTGTTAAAATACCAATTCTCGCCAGAATTTTGTCTTTTGGTTAGTGTAAAATTTTTTACACTCTGATTTCGCCCTCCTCCTCCTATTTTATTTTGACCTTTTCTTTAGGTCTTGTTGGTAGGAGTCACCCTTTTCGGAAATAGATTGAGTCATCTTTTTCGGAAACAGATTGAGTCATCCTTTTCGGAAACAGATTGAGTCATGGTAAATCTTTGAGTATATCGCTTACATCAAGGTTTTTACAGCAAATTTTTACGAAAGTCTAATCTTAAAAGTCTTTTCCAAATATCAAAATGTATTATTAAAATTATTCCCTTTTTTTAATAAATTTATGGAATTAATTATATTGACAGCAACATTAGATGTCCATGCTATAAAACACAAATTTGAGTTTATACTTAAAAATTATAATATTTCTAACAATATTTTATATTGGATTATTTTTATATTGGATTGAGATTTATTTGTTTAAATAAAAAAACATTAAACTAAAAACTTATAAATTGAGTCACATGACTGAAGAAATCATTCGAACAACTACCAGTCTTTGCCCAGAATGCTTGAAGCAAATCCCAGCAGAAATATATGTCGATCCTGAGAAAAACTGGGTAATGATGAGAAAAACGTGCGAAGAACACGAGACTTTCTACGATAAAATTTCTATCGACCCAGATGATTATAAATGGTCTCAGACTTTCACGGACGAGATTGGTTCCACCGTAAACATTACGACTAAACCAGAATATTGCTCTTCGGGATTTAAACCAGTAAAAAATGGGTGTCCTTACGATTGTGGACTGTGCGAAAATCACCAAAGTTCTCCCTGTATCTGCGTGATAGATGTAACTAACAGGTGTAATCTTACTTGCCCAATCTGCTTTGCTAATGCTTCGGCTAAGGGTTATGTCGTAGAACCTACGTTCGACCAGATAGTTCAAATAATGGAATACTTCCGGTCCATGAAGCCTATATCCTCTGCATTGCTCCAACTCTCTGGTGGAGAACCAACCATGAGGCTTGATCTCCCCGCAATCATTTGCAAGGGAAAAGAACTTGGCTTTGTTGAAGTCATGCTCACAACTAACGGCGTGAAATTGGGAAAATCCTTAGAATATTGCAAAGAATTAGTAGATGCAGGAATGGACGCGCTATATTTACAATTCGACGTGACAGACGATCCTGGAGTGTGGAAAAAGATACGAGGCGTTAATCTTTGGCCTTTAAAGAAAAAGGTTATTGAAAATTGCCGAAAAATTGGATTTAAAGGTATCATGCTCGTCCCAGTGATCGCTAAAGGTGTGAACGACCACTAAGTTGGACCGATCATGGATTTTGCGAAAAATAACGCCGATATTGTTGCTGGCGTCGTTTTCCAACCGGTAGCGCTAGTTGGTCGAATTAATTACGAAGAGTTAATGGACTTGAGATATACAACTTCTGATTTGAAACGCGATATTAATAAACACACAAATAACGCTATCACCAAGTTCTATCCAATAGCTACTACTGCGAAATTAACGAAATTACTCGCATGGTTTGACGACCAACCCGCCTTTGCGATGTTGAGTCATAAAGACTGCGGCTTCGCTACTATCTTAATTGTCAACTCTAAGAACGAGTGGGAACCATTAGAGAACTTTTTTGACGGCGTAGGCTTAGTTAAATGGGCAAATAAAGTTTACGACATGGTTTCTAATAAAGAAGTACCAAAACCCACTGGTTTACTGGGAAGCATCAATTTAAAGGATTATGGAGTAATTGCTGAAACTGTCGGAAAATTTATCGATGATATAACTAATCTAGGTTATCGACAAATGATGAAGGCTTATTTCTTCGCTGGCATGTTAAAGTACATTAAAAATCCGCAGAAAATCTTTACCAGCAAGACTTATCAGTCGTTTGTTAAGTTAGTGTTCAGACCAAACTTCGCTTCTGCAGAAGGTTTCTTACAAACTAAGAATCTGCTGATATCAGCTATGCATTTTCAAGATGCATATAACTTCGACTTAGAAAGAGTTTGTCAGTGTCTTGTACACTACGGTGTAATTGATCCAGATGACCCAAGTAAAGTGAGGGAGATACCTTTTTGCTCGTATAACACGATCCATAGGCCTATCATAGAAAAAGCACTTGCTCTCCAAGACGCTAAAGCAGAGAAACCGGAAGTCATTCAGGGCAAAATCGAAAGTTATCTCGAATCTATAAAAGAGTAGATTGGTTTTTTTTTTTTTGTTCTTGTCTTTTTTTTATGTTTTTTTCTTGTTAATCGTAATATTAAATCTTTATATTATACGGTATTTTTGAATGAATTTACGAAGTTCTTCCGTCCATTTATCGCCATGTTCTGATACAATGGAGTAATATTCATTAAAAACTTTACCTCTTTCTTCGTATAATTTCATTAATAAATCTGCATCTTCCTGTGAATCTCCTCTTGAAGCCTCAAGTTCCTTCAACCTTTCTTCCAAATTTCTCCCTTTTTCCCATAAATTATCAAGAAGACTCTTATTTTTTTTAAAAAAAGTCTCTTGAATGCTCTTTAAGCGTACTATATCTCTTTCTAACTTCGATACAGGCAAAGTTATGTCCTCTTTCTTTATTTGTTTTTCTCATGTCTATAATAAAAAAACTCACATAAAAATTATTTTATATTATCCTCAATGATATAATTTTCATACATATAAGAGCCCAAGTAATTAGTACGATCATTTTTTTTAAAATTCTTATTTTAATTTTTGCAATTTCTTTTAATAATACTGCTCTATTACCTGTTTAAAAATATATATTCGTGAGCTATTTTTCTTTTATTCTTTCCTGCAAGAATATGGATGTGTTTAATGGTTTTGAGAGATTCTTGGCTAAAATTGTCAATAGGAATATACACGATTTCCCTATTTTTAACACCTGCTAGTGAATAAAAATACTTCCTTGGGGGTTCTTCTGCCAAATAAGCGATATAACGCTCACGGGAGAAAATTATGCCTGCTTTTAGAAGTCTTTCGGCTTTATTCTTCACATCTCTATATTCGTAATCCATATATGAACTGAAAACTTCCCGCAACGATCGAGGTGGAAAAAGGGATAATACGCCTCCAATTTCCACGTGTGAGATTCCGGGTCCAATCAGATAATCTCCTGGATTAGTAGCATAAAACGCCATGTCGCTTTCTTTGTCGTGCTCTGCCCACCAAGTTAATTTATAAGGGTAAATTTCTTTTTTTCCATCGTCTTTATCAAAAATAACAACAAGCGTGTCAATTTTACCTCGTACTTGTTGTTCGTTTCGCACGTAGATTTTTTTCTTGAACGCCCAGTTCCTAATGGTCTCTTTTATGGCAATTCCGTCCATTAAACTGGATTTAAACTCTTCGATTTTGATGCGTTGATTTTTTAAATTTTTTATTGCTTTTTTTCGAATATAAGCGAAGTAATCTTCTTCCACTATATCTTCTGGCGGATAAGATACAGTTTCCCACTTTCCTTGTTCCCATTCATTTCTCCAGTGTCCTTCGTACTCTTCTCGTGATCTCTTCTTTAATGGTACTTCCCTTTCTCTTCCATAATCGTAAGGATGGCGCCTTCTTAATTTTATATACCTTCCATCAGGATCGTAACCTCCTTCCCTGCTTAACTTCAAAGTTTCGTATTTATCGCTTTCATCGTCGTGAGGGTATTTACACGCTCTTTCCATCACTTTCCACGCATAATCGTCGTCTACAATATTTTTTGAAGAGACTAATAGGGTGTATAAATTAGGTAACAATCGATTTTCGGTTAAAGATAAATTTCTTGCATATTAAAACAGAGCTTTTAACTTGTGTAGATCTAAAAACTCCTTAAACTCTTTTTCATATTCTCGCTTTGCTTTTATAACGATTGTATTCACGTGATCAATTTTATCATACGAATCTAACGCTTTAAATAAGTCATCTGGCGCTTCAAACTCTTCCATGCGATCTTTTGAGTAATGATCTCTAAATTTTACCCATTTATACGCGTGATAAGGTAATTCCTTTAAGAGAAATCTCGCATTTGAACTCTTGATATTATATATTTTCGAATACTTGTGAGGAACGAGTTCTATTTCAACATCTTGAATCTTTTCCGGGCTTTCTAAGTAATATTTAATGCTTTCCCAGTGAGCCATTCCAACAACGAAGAGAATTCTATGGTATATGGGCATCATCTTGAGCAAATGACTCGCCATGTATTTCTCTCGTAACACATCTTTCTCTAAGAACTCGTGCGCTTCTTCTGAATTATCTTCTTTCTGAGATTCTAATAAATCTTCTAGTTTTATTTTATCCCGAATTTGTTGTTTTCTGGAGAAAAATTCATTTTTAAAGGTTCCAGAAACTTTTTCGTAAAACAGGGATAATCCAATTTCATTTACAGCATAATCATCCGGAAGTCTAACGCTCGGTGGCTCGTAACCTTTTACGGACAAATCAATGAACTCTACTGGGACATTGTATTCCATTCCAAGTCTTATTCCTTCTATTATACTGTCGTCTGGCGAAATTGGAATAAAGTCTAATCTTTTTGGATTTAGAGAATCAGCATAGCCTATCAGAGAAAGAAAGGGTAACCGTTTAATTGCTTCCATTATCTCGTTTCTAATGTTATTAGGTAATTCTACCGCAATTACATCTGGAAATACTTTAAAAAAAGCAGTACGAACCATTTTAGCAAATTCTATCCTCGAATGGAAAGTTGGAATGACATAAATGTTCTTGTATCTTATATAAGGGTTTTTTTCCATGGTAATCTTATTCAAAATCGTGTAAATGTGGTTAAATATAATTATTAGAAATGTATTTCATTATATTCGTCGAATTGACCTAATAAATATTTTTTCGTTTGGAATTTAGCTTGAAAAATCTATAGGTTTATTATTAATCTTAATAATTATTTTAATTATAAAAAAGATTTAAAATATGCATTAAAAATTGATGCTTAAAAATGATTATTAAAGAGAATTCTCAACAAAAAAAAATGGGGAAAATAAAGTGAATTTAAATATTGGAGTAATTGGAACGGGCGCGATTGGATCAATCCATTTAATTTCGTTAAAGAAAATAATAGAGAGCAAGTTGCTCTCTAAACCTGGTGTGAATCTAAATATTAAAGGTATCGCCGATGTTGACGAAAACAAAATAAAAAATCTAAAAAGAAACAACCCTTATAATGCAGATTTATTAACTACTAATCCAGATGAGCTAATTAAAGACAAGACTATTGATGTGATATACATATCAAGCCCTACAAAATTTCACAAAGAATATTACCTTAAGGCTGCGGAAGAAGGTAAAAATATCTTCTGCGAAAAGCCACTTGCGTTCTCCTTGGCGGATATCAAGGAAATGTTGACTCACGAAAAAAGATACGGGATTTTCACGCAAGTAGGTTTAGTGTTACGTCACTGTCCCGTGTTTTGGAAATTAAAACAAGTTTTATCCGAAAAAAAAGACGATTTAGGTAAGGGTTTATCTTTTATATTTAGAGACGTCCAAGAATGGCCGATAGGAACGCGTTTTCACCCATCAGAATGGAGAAAAGACCCTTCTTTAGCGCATGCTGGGTGTCTATATGAACATAGCATCCACGATGTGGACATGCTTGAATATCTTTTCGGTGATGATTTAACGCTTTCGAGTCTATTTGCCAAAATTCGCTACGTTTCTCCTTTATCCCAAAATAGGCTTGAAGATATTGCCACGTTAAAATTTGAATATAAAAACGGATTTGTAGGAGATTTAACAAGTATATGGAATCGCGCAAGATTAGACGAAAGAAGACTAGAAATATTCTTCGAAAATGCGTTTCTCCTCTTAGATGGATTCACTGGATATTCTTTTAATAAATGCGAACTTCTCGTCAAAAGGAAGAAAACTAGGTTTAAAATGAATGATATCGTTGCTGAATATGATAAAAAGATGAATTATCCTCAAATCACGCCGACCACGGGGCATTATTTATTTGAAAGTTTAAGTTTTTTAGAATCTCTAATTGCTGAGAGGAAGCCTTATCCTGGGTTAGAAATAGGATTTAAAGCGCACGAAATTATCGAGCTCGCTTATCAATCTTCCAACGAGAATAAAAACATGGTTATTTCTTAAAGATCAAATTTATTTATTTTATCGGGTATCTAATAAAATCATTTTACTTCTCTTTTAACTATTTTATCAATACCCTCTTCGAATCTTTCATATTCGAAGTATGGGATTTTACATGATAACGCTATAAATTTTTAAAGATTCTCTTCATTAGAGTTTAAAAAATCAAAGCGAATAGACTCTTTCTGTTGTTTTTTCAGAAATTGTTCGTATTCGTCAGGGCAATACCTTGTCGCTCCTTCTTCTAAAATGTGAAGAATTGCATCTTTGAATTCCCTTTTATTTAGTTTATTTGCGTCTTTTCCATTTAACACTTTTGTTTTCATGTAATACCTTACGATGTTAATTCCATCTCTAATGGTATGTTCGTCGTGTTCGTGGGAATTCTGGAGGAAATCCACGCAATAATTTAAAATTTCTTCCGATCCAAATGGTAAATTATATTTCAAGATTTTTAATTCATCGATTCTATTAGGATATTCAACCATTATGCGCGGTTGCAAGCGAGACTGAATGTACTCTGGAACTTCGTATGTTGAAGAGTCAGAATTCATTGTAACGCATAATCGGAACTCTTGATGAGCATAGATTCTAATCCCTGCGATGATGCTATCAACATAGCGTCGTTTGTCCATTAACGATGCCAAGGAAGCCCAACTTTTTTCGCTCATTCTATTCCCTTCGTCGAGTAAACAAACACCACCTTTAATCATGGCGGATACTAAAGAACTCGCAACATAAGCAATTTTATTGTTTGAAGCAATTACAGGGCTTATTAATAAATCCTCTGGTCTTGTATCCATCGTGCACTGAAAAATGTACACATCTTTTGTAAGTCTCTTGCCAGCTGCATAGCCTAAAGTTGTTTTACCGATACCCGGTTTACCAAGTATTCTTGGATTTAGTGGAAGATCGTTCTCATCAATAATTAACCAGGCTGATTTTAGTTCATTTATCAAATCATCATTTCCAACCCAATCCATCTCAATTTTGGCAGGTTCGGTTAATCTTAATTCGACACCAGAAATCACTACTTTTTCTGTCATATTAAATTAATATTTTAAAAGAATAAAATAATTTTTCTTGTTATTATTGAAAATTTTATGCTTCAAAAAATTGCTTCTTAAAGGTCAAACCATTAGTTTTTAGATTTTTCTTCCAAAAGTTTTTTCTATTTGGAATTTGATATACTAATTTTAAAAAAGTAAGTTCAATTATTTCTCCAGATTTAGCGGAAGTCTCAGTTAAATCATCGGCATTTTTTTCATTAACAAATTTAAATCCATCTTTCGTTGAAATCATCTTATTGCCTATTAAATCAAATTAATTTCCAATCAATACGAAAACCCCTTCTCCCTTTGTAAGTTCTTTAAACTTTCTCAACTATGGTGATTCTATGCTTCCAAAAGTGGAAGATTTTGTAACATTATGGACTAATAATGCGCCTACAACATTTTTATAGCATAAAATTCGAAGTTTCTTGTACTTTTCTTGGCCAACAAAATCCCAAATTATCAATCACAGGTGCCCGTTTATTTCATCGACAATTCTTTCTTTTCTAACAATATCCACACCTAAAGTCGGAGAACAATCTTTTTTAAATTTTTTTTCAATATATTGATTAACTAAGGAAGTCTTTCCTACTTTTTCATTTATGAAGTTAATGAATGATTTATCTTTAAAAAATCATAGATATTTGAAAAATAATTATTGATAATTTTGTTTAAACGAACCTTTAGTTAAGATGGTTAATGGAGAAGAGTTTTAAAACCATCTTGTTTAACGGCAATTTCAAAAAATCTAATGGGAAGAATTATTTTTGAGTTAAAAAAATATTAATTTGAAGAATTATTAAAACAATAATCTAATGAGTAGTGATTAAAATTCGTTCAGATCAGATTAAAAAAGGATTGGAAACAACACCACATCGTTCACTTCTTCGTGCAACGGGCTTGAAAGACGACGATTTTGGGGATAAACCATGGATAGGTGTTGCAAATTCATATAACAATATCATCCCAGGACATATTACGTTAAACGATGCAACTGAACGCATAATGCAAGGAATTAGAGATGCCAGAGGGGTACCTTTTGTATGGGGTGTGCCAGGAATTTGCGATGGAATTGCAATGGGTAAAGGAAATAGAATGAATTACTCTTTACCTTCTCGCGATCACATAGCTGATAATATTGAATTAATGATGGGTGCACACTCATTTGATGCTTTAATTTGCATAACAAATTGCGATAAAATCACGCCCGGAATGTTAATGGCCACAGGAAGGGTTAATTTACCCGCAATTGTTTTTACGGGAGGTCCAATGAAACCCGGATATCTTGACGGGAAAAAAATAGATCTTAAGGACTGTTTTGAAGCCATTGGTGCTTATAAAGCCGGAAATATGTCCGAAGAAGATGTCGTTAAAATAGAAAAAAGTTGCTGCCCGGGAGCAGGATCGTGTGCGGGTTTATTTACTGCCAATTCCATGTCTTGCATGACAGAAATCTTAGGACTTTCCTTAACTAGTTGCGCAACCATGCTCGCTGAAGATCCTAAGAAGTTGGAACTTGCTTACGAAACTGGTAGGCAAATCGTTAAATTAGTTAAAGAAGACATCAGGCCTCGGGATATTATCACGAAAAAATCCCTTGAAAATGCCATAATTATCGACATGTGCATTGGAGGTTCCACTAACACGGCTCTACACTTACTTGATATTGCGAAAGAATTTGGTATTGACATTGATCTGGAGATGTTCGATGAAATTGGGGAAAAAACACCCAATTTAGTCAAAATTAGTCCCTCAAGCGTATACACAATGGACGATTTAGATCGAGCAGGGGGTATTCCTGCTGTGATTAAACGATTAAAAAGTATGCTGAATTTAGACGAAAGAACAGTTAATTTTAAGACGATTGGTGAAATCGCAAGCGAAGCGAAAATAAAAGACGAAGCTGTGATACGTTCAATTGATAACGCTTATTCAAAAACGGGAGGTCTTGCCGTCATGAGAGGTAATATTTGTCCCAAGGGGGCTGTTGTAAAAATAGCTGCTGTTGACGAAAAAATGCTAAGGCATATAGGTCCAGCGCGAGTTTTTAACTCTGAAAATGATGCAATGGATGCGATTTTAAATAAAACGATCAAGCCGGGGGATGTAGTAGTCATTCGATTCATGGGAAAAAAGGGAGCTCCTGGAATGCCTGAAATGTTGTCTCCTACAAGCGCAATTGCAGGCATGGGATTGATTAATACAGTTGTGTTAATAACGGATGGGAGATTCTCTGGCGTAACTCGTGGTCCTTGTATCGGTCATATTGAACCTGAAGCGTGGGATAAGGGTCTAATTGCCATAATTGAAGAAGGTGACACTATTAAAATTGATCTCCCAAATCGAAAATTAGATCTTGATCTTTCTAAGGAAGAAATCGATAGACGGCTCGCAAACTTAAAAATACCAAGCAGAAAATTGAGTGGATTTTTAGCAAATTATGTAAATCATCAAAATGACAATTAAATTCTTAAATTTAAATAAAAAATAAATTTATTGGTTATTAAAGGAGAAAAAAATGGAAGCAAAAGATATTGGAAAGATTGCAGTTTTAGGGGCCGGGACAATTGGGCATGGATGGGCTACTTTTTTTGCGATGAAAGGCTATCCCGTGAATCTTTATAATCTCAGAAGACCCAGGCTTGAAGAAAGCAAAATTCACATTAAAAAAAATCTTGAAATATTGGCCGAGAATGGAGTATTTTCAGAAAAAAATATCAACGAAACCATGAATTTAATTAATTACACGACAGATTTTAAAGAAGCAGTAGCTGATGTTCAGTTTATTCAAGAAGCAGTTCCTGAAAATTACGAGGTAAAGCAAAAAATCTTAAAAAAAGTTGACGCTCACGCAGATCCCGAAATTATTTTTGCGTCAAGTACATCGGGTTTATTAATTAGTGAAATTGCTAAATATTCTGAACATCCAGAGCGAGTAATATGTGGACACCCTTGGAACCCTCCACATCTGCTTCCTCTCGTAGAAATGGCTAAAGGTGAAAAATCGTCCGAAGATATATTTCAAATTGCTTACGAATTTTATAAGTTGATTGGAAAAGAACCCGTTATTCTAAATAAAGAAATGCTTGGAAGTATTTCTAATAGACTACAAGCTGCTATTTATCGAGAAGTGATCAATCTTGTTTTAGAAGGTGTTTGTTCCGTTGAAGATGTAGATAAAGCCTTAACATTTGGACCTGGCTTAAGATGGGGTATATTTGGACAATCCTTGATTTTTCATTTAGGTGGAGGAAAGAATGGAACAAAGGAATTCATGGAAAAAATCGGACCATCAATGAATTTATGGATTGCTGACCTAACAGATTGGAAAAGTGTCCCAAATGAATGGGCAGAAATAGGTCATGATGGTGTCGAAAAGGAAATAGCCAAGCGACCCGCCGAAATCGGTAATACAATCGAAACCGTGGCCCGATATAGGGATAAAATGCTCATAGAATTATTAAAATTGCATAAAAAGTTGTAATCTTACACTTATTCGATTTACTTTTTTTGTTTTTTTTTCGTTTTCAAGTTTTTTTAAGGTCATTTGAAGCACTTTTGAATGGACCCACATGTATTCTGGATATTTCTCCTTGATGTTCGGCAATTGATCTTGTTGATCCTTGTAGTTAATGTATTTTCGGTCTTTCTTCGGCTTATTCTTGTTTTCTTTCCAATTTTCAATCCGTTCAGCTAGCGCAAAATTATAAATGAGGCGGTTTTTTTCCGACAAGATCCACATCGGTTCAAGTTGCGAATCGGTTGGAAACATGTGAATTTTTTGCGCTAGGTTCATGTAATACGATAAGGTTTCAATAGATATTAAGACATTTGAGTGCGATGATTTAATGATTTCTCGTTCTTAACCACTTCCTAAAGAGAAGTGGATTTCTTTTCCATTTTAAATTTTGCTAATCGTGTTAATTTTTAAATAAAAATATATACTTTTGATTCATGATCTTCAAATAAAGATTATAACAAGATGTATCCCGAATTAATAAAATTAAGAAAAATTAAATACACAAGATTTCATGGTATTATTGCAGAACACGTACATGGCAGGTTTAAACAAGATTTTTTACCAATTTTAGGCGTGAATATCGTTCTGAAAACAACTAAAGTAAAAGAATTAAATGCGTTTTCAGAAATAGTACGTCAAATATTAAGAAATCAAGGTGAAAGGCTGTGAAAAGAGTCATAAAAATAAGAAAAAAATTCAATCTAAAAAACAAATGATAAGCGTATAATATTAATGATCGGCGATTATAAAGGAGAAGTAAAAAATAAGGTAGTTACTGCTTTGTTGCAGTCGTATCAAGATGTTCTTGATTACGATGGTCTTAAATCAATTTTAAGAGAAGCAGAAATGCTTTATTTGAAAGATCTTAAAGATCTTGATCCTAATAAAATTCTCGATTTCTTTTCTTTTAAAAAAATCATAGCGGCTCAAAATATATTGTTATACGATTCGAATGACCTTTTATTTCAAATAGGAAGGAAATTCGCCTTTTACTTATTCCCCTTTGGAAAAAATTTTGAGGACGTTATAAAAGATATCAATGAGTATATTAAAACCGATTGGAAAGTCGAAATCTTTGAAATATCTGAAAGAAATGTAGCAATTAAAGTTCAGAATTGTATATTTTGTTCTAGTACAGGAGTTTCATGTAATCTTTTTAAGGGATTTCTTTTTAATTCTTTAGAGAAGTCTTTACCAGCAAATAGGCGAATTGTTATGGTTAACCAAGTAGAAAATGTTCGAGATCCTAATCATAATAATTTTATTTTAAGGTTAAAAATAAAAAAAAACAATTATATATAACGTCATCCAATTTTTGTTTATATTATATATTATAAAAAAAAAAACCCAAACATTAATTAAAGATTCGAATTTAAGATGTTAAATATAACTATTATCAGATTATTCGAAAAGAGGGTATCGTAAAATTATGGCACGTGAATATGTGTTCAAAATCGTGATTTTGGGAGACAGTGCAGTGGGTAAGACATCGTTAATTAACCAATATATCGAAGAAAGTTTTAAAGAGGATTATAAACCTACTCTTGGAGCAAATATAATTAGGAAAGACATCATAATTGAAGAAGTTAACGCAAGAGTGCGGTTAATAATGTGGGATTTAGCTGGTCAGGAGAAATACAATGTAATTCGCTCGATGTACTTTCAGGGGTGCGTTGGTTGCTTACTCGTTTATGATATTACGAGGAACGACACTTTTGAGAATATAGAATCAAAATGGTTAAGAGACTTTAAAAAGTACGTAAAAAAAAAAGGTGCTTACATATTAATTGGAAATAAAAAAGATTTAGAAGCTCAAAGAATGGTTTCCGAAGCTAAAGGAAAAAACTTCAGCGAAGAAATAAATGCGAGTGCATACATCGAAACATCAGCAAAAAGTGGTGAAAATGTAGAAAAGGCTTTTATTAGTTTAGTACATCAAATTTTATGGAGTCATGGAGAATCTATTTAATCTTTTTTAAACTACTAATCCTATTTTTCGTTATAATTGACCAAAATCGAATTTTTTAAATAACTTGTTATAATAGCATAAATAATGAAAGAATTATCGAATAAAGTGAAATCTGCACCTAAATCGAAAATACGCGAGTTATTCGATTTAGCATTTGGAAGATCAGATGTGATTAGTCTTGGAATTGGACAACCTGATTTTGCCACGCCTGAACCCGTTATTCAAGGAAATGTTGAAGCCTTGAAAAAAGGGATTACCATGTACGCACCAACACGCGGGGTTCCGCAATTATTAAAACTACTTGAAAATAAAGTAAATAAAGTTAATAATATCAATGCTTATTGGGAAGACAATATTATATTGTGTAATGGAGGTTCAAACGCTATTTCCTTAGCTTTTGCATCAATATTCAATTCTGAAGATGAACTAATTCTTTCCTCTCCAAATTTTGTCTCTTATTTTTATTGCAGTTCATTTTTTAGGATAAAAGTTGTTGAAGTCGAGCGCAATCTTGATTTAAGTCCAAATATCGAAAAGATAAAAGCAGCAATTACCGATAAAACGAAAGCTATTATTATCAATTCTCCAAACAATCCTACTGGACATGCGTTAAGTAAGGAAGAGTTAGATGAAATCGTCGATATAGTTATAGAAAACGATTTATATTTAATAAGCGACGAAGTTTACGAGAATTACATTTACGATGGATTAAAACAAATCAGCCCTGCTTCAATGGATGGCATGTTTGAACGAACAATTACGTTGAACGCGATGAGCAAGCTTTATTCTGCAACGGGGTTTAGATTAGGTTATGTAGTTGCGAGTAAAGAAATTATTGATCTAATGGAGAAATATCTTCAATACACAATTGCTGGAACAAATCATGCTGCCCAATATGGGTTTATTGAAGCGTTAAAAATGGATACAAGTTTTTTTAACGAGATTCACGAAAGTTTTAACGAAAGACGACTTTTTGTTCATGAAAAACTAAAAAACATGGGATTTGGAGTTGTCAAGCCCAAGGGTGCCTTTTACATAATGCCTTCCGTTAAAGAATTCAGCATGACTGGCGCAGAATTTTCAGCAAAAATTATTGAAGAAAAAGGAGTAGCAATCGTGCCTGGAAATATTTTTGGCTCCTTTTCCAACGATAGGTTAAGAATTTCTTACGCAACGGGAATGGATAAATTAAAGGAAGCAATGAATAGAATTGAACAATTCGTGAAAAAGTTATAATCCTTTTTAGGTTATAACCATTTCTATTTATAGAAATCGGCATTAGATTCTTTAATGTTTCGTGTTTCTGTTATCTGCTTTGCCATTTGTTCGTATTGATCAACGATCGCTTTTGGTAACGATGATTTAATTTTAGATATGGCAAATTCGAAGTGTTTATTTTCTATTTTATCTAAATCCTCCATTTTCTCTCTTATAGCCTGCATTCCTGCTTCTCGGCATACGTTCTCTAAATCTGCGCCGCTATATCCTTCAGTCTCGCGAGCAATTTTTTTCAATGAAACGTCATTGTCCAAAGGCATGCTTTTTGCGTGCACATTTAAAATCTGTAGCCTAGCTTCGAAATCTGGAGCGTGCACGTATAATAATCTATCAAATCTTCCAGGCCTTAAAAATGCCGGATCAACAATATCAGGTCTATTTGTGCTTGCCATTACTACAACGCCCTTTCTGTTCTCCACTCCATCGATCTCAACTAGCATCTGGTTTACTATTGAAGCAAATGTGTGAGTTCCCGAAGAATCCCCCCTACCCGAAGTGATTGCATCTATCTCGTCGAAGTAAACGATGGATGGCGCAGCCTGACGTGCTTTTCTAAAAATCTCTCTCATGGCCCTTTCGCTTTCTCCAACCCATTTAGAAAAAATCTCTGGTCCTTTGATTGAAATAAAGTTCGATTGGCTTTCGGTCGCAACTGCTTTTGCTAGAAGAGTTTTTCCGCATCCTGGAGGTCCAAAAAGAAGAATTCCATTTAACGGGCGGATACCTGCTCTTTCGAATAATTTCATGTATTTTAAAGGCCATTCAACAGCCTCTTTTAATTCCTCTTTAACGCTTTCTAGTCCTCCTATATCGTCCCAAAACACGTTTGGTATTTCAACCATGACTTCTCGCATTGCAGAAGGCTCAATCATGTTTAATGCTTGTACGAAATCATCGCCTTTTATTACTAACTCTTGGATAATATCACTTGGAATTGGTTCATCTAAATTGATTTTTGGGAGAATCCGCCTTAAAGAAAACATTGCTGCTTCTCTGCACACTGCCATCATGTCTGCTCCAACGAACCCGTGGCTTATTTCGGCATATTTACCAAGGTCTACATCTTCATCAAGAGGCATCCCTCTGGTATGAATTTGTAAGATTTCTTTACGACCTTTTACATTAGGAACTCCAAATTCAATTTCTCGATCGAATCGTCCTGGTCTTCTCAGCGCTTCGTCGAGTGAGTTGATTCTATTCGTAGCACCAATGCAAATGACCTCTCCCCTTGCCTGTAATCCATCTAACAACGAGAGTAACTGAGAAACTACGCGTCTTTCGACTTCTCCAGATGTATCCATTCTTTTTGGGGCGATTGAATCTATCTCGTCTATAAAGATTATTGACGGGGCGTTTCTTTCTGCTTCACTAAAAATTTCTCGAAGTCGTCCTTCGCTCGCACCGTAAAATTTGCTCATGATCTCTGGACCGTTTATGGTAATAAAGTACGCACTAGATTCTTGAGAGACCGCTTTCGCCATTAGAGTCTTTCCAGTTCCTGAAGGACCGTATAACAATACTCCTTTTGGAGGGTCTATATTCAATCTATGAAACAGTTCTGGATGTTTAAGTGGTAACTCAACCATTTCTCTAATTTTCTGAATCTCCTCGGTTAAACCTCCAACGTCGTCATATGTGACGATTCCACCAGACACATTCAAGACAGCAACTCTTTTGTTTATTCTTATTCTCGTGTTTCGAGTAATTTTAACTATTTTATTTGACGGTCTTGTATTCTCTACTATCAATCTTAGATTACCTAAGGTTGGTCGTTTTGTTTTCGACATTTTAAACATCTTCATGAATTCATTCATTGGATTGTCAGGATCGGTCTTTTGCACGAAAGCTCCCAAAACATCTATTATATCTCCAATAACCACGGGTTTGTCTATTAATTTTCCTTTAATCGCTTCTGCCTGTCTTTTTAAATCCACATTGGGTCTAGTTGGCGTTAAAATGACCTCTTGAGCTGAAAAGACTTCGCCCAATTTCAAGGTAATGAATTCTCCTATGGTAGCTCCAGCATTAAGGCGCATTAGGCCGTCTAAAAGAGCAATTCTCCTCCCTTTATCGGCTATACTTGATACCACAATACCCGTTGTTTTTTTTTTACCTTTAATTTCGACTATATTGCCAGTAGCTAAGCCTAACTCAGATAAAACATCTGAATCAATGTAGCATAAGCCTCGCCCGCTTCGATTCTTTTCTAGTTTTTCTACTCTTAATTTAACAATCCCAATTTCTTGTTTTTCTCGCGACATGTTCAAACTCAAAGAAATAAAAAATTTAAAAAAAAAATTAACTTTAACTACTAAAATATTTTATGGTTTATTTTTTTTTCCATTATTTTTTAAAAGTTCTATTCGTGAAATTTTGTAGCGATTTTTATCTTTAATGCGCGTTCTAAATGTTTAATGAAAGTATTTTTCATTTCTAATTCGTTTAGAGAACTATTCAAGTTATTTTTAATGAAAATCTTTCTGTTTTTAATAAGTCTATTTTTTATCGAATGAAATCGGGGCTCTTGTAGTAATATTCCAATGATCCTCCGAGTAACACGATCTAATTTCTGGTTATTGGACATTAATTCCCGATTTTCGATTACTTTTTCTTTTAAGTTGTTTTTAGACCTTTTCATTGTCAAATATATTCGATCTATTAATTGCTCTATAATTTCGTTTAAATCTATCTTTTTTGAGAAGTCGAATTTATCAAAAGCGAAATCCCAGCTATATCTATCGAAATTATCAAACTTTTCGTGAATATTTTGAATTAAATCGTTTGGAATAGGTGTTCCTCTAAATTCATTCCATTCTAAACAGGTCTTAAGGGGTGTTGAAATATGAACGATAAAAAATTTTACCTTAAAGTTATCAGCCATCTCCTTTAAATCGTGTCTCATGCTGGTGTAGTAATTTAAATCGTCGCTAATAACTATTTTTCCTTTTTCTAAAGCAGATTTTACTGCTTTTAAAGTTCTCTCCCTTACGATCTTCTCCTTTTCGTGATCAAATTCATCAGGTGATATTGAGTATCGTATTTTATCGGGATCTATGATTTCAACTTTAGGATTGATTTGATTCCTTTCAAGAATGTTTTTAAACCTACGGGCAAAAGTCGTCTTCCCCGAAGAGGGCAGTCCTGCCAAGCAAATTAAAAAATTAGCGGATAAATTCATTTGGAATTAAAATTTAATATTAATTGGTTTTTTTCTTGCCTTGAATATTTTTTTATTTCGAATTCCCTGTTAATTGCTCGCTTTCTTTGCGTGTATGTCTCAAAATATTTTAATTCAATTTTTTTTTTTCCACGACAATATTTTGACCCGTTCCCATTTTTATGTTCCGATAATCTTCTATATAGATCTTTGGTGTATCCCGTATAGAAAGTTTTTCTTCCGTTTTTTGCCACAGTTTCGAGCACATACACGTAATAAACAGGCATGAAGATTACCTCTAATTTAAGAATAGATTTTTAATATATATATGTTTTATGTTAAATATATTATTCATTATTAAATCCTTAGGGAAAAAGGTTAAAACTAATATATGGATGGTATTTTTTTTTAATTAGTATCTACAGTTTAAATTTATTAGGTGATTGAAATTTATAAGTTAGGGCTTCCCGGGATTTTCCTTATCAAATGGGACGAAGTAGAAGGAGGTGTGGTCTATTTAAAATGTCCCGATGATTTAGATATTCCTGAAAATGTTGTCCAACAGATCCAAATTTCACACGATTTTGTAGAATCAAAAATTACACTTAAAGAAAAAGATTGGAATTCAATTTCTTATTATAATACAAACAAGCAATTGATTACGGTTTTAATATTAGATAAATACGCTGATTCTTCCGATTATACCGAATTAATCGAGGATTTTAATAGAGAACTCGATAAAAATGTATCAGAACAAGCTATTTTGAAAAAAATGAACCTTATTTTAAATGCAAATGTTTTTCGAACTAAAGACGAAGTCATTTTAAAAATTTCTAATGAACTTGCTCAAATGAAAATGAAAAATTTCGATTTGGAATCTAGGTTTGAAAAAGTCATGAATTCTGACCATTTAAACGTCAAGAACAAGATACTAGTTCTGTTAACAAAAAACGACGGATTAAATTTTAATGAAATTAAAAAAGCAATAAATACAAGCAAGAGAAGGTTAGAAAAAGAAATTAAAATGCTTGTAAAAGATGAAACAATAGGCTATGATGAGAATCATGATAATTATTATTTAATATTTTGAACTGATCTATTTAAAAAAATGAACTCTTGAGTTGTTATTTTTTGTTTTAATAAAGAAGAATTAATAGATTGCGTTATCAATATGAATATTACTGAAGACGAAAAAAATGAAGTGTTAAAAGTAATGGAATCCCAAATGTTAACTTTATTGATGGGAAATGTTGTAAAAAAATTTGAAAAAGAATTCGCCAATTACATCGGAGTAAAACACGCGGTTGGAGTCAATTCTGGAACGGCTGCTCTACACGCTGCCATTGCCTCGTTAGATATAGGTCCCGGTGACGAAGTTATCATTCCTCCATTTACTTTTATAGCAACTGCTAGTTCCATTTTGCACAATAACGCCATACCCGTATTTGCTGATATAGACGATAAGACTTATACGTTAAACCCTGAGTCGGTAAAAAAAATGATTACAGAAAGAACGAAGGCCATAATTCCAGTTCATTTAGCTGGTGTAACAGCTGATATAGATCCACTTTTAGAAATTGCAAGAGAAAACAATCTTTTTATCGTTGAAGACGCGTGCCAGTCTCACGGAGCCAAATATAAAGGTAAAAAAGTTGGCTCAATTGGAGATTTAGGAGCGTTTAGTTTCTATCCTTCAAAAAACATTACAACTGGAGAAGGTGGAATGATTACAACAAATGACGATAGATTAGCTGAACAATGCAGGTTATTGCGTCACCACGGAGAACCTTCATGGTACGTCTACAACCGTTTAGGCTGGAACTATCGGATGACTGAAATTCAAGGCGCTATCGGACGAGTTCAATTAAAAAAAATTGAAGATTATGTAAGAATAAGGAATGAAAACGCTCAATATCTCAATGATGCTATAGAAAATATTGATGGAGTAGACCCTCAATTCGTGCCAGAATATTGTCAACCCGCATTCAATTATTGGATTGGTCGCATTCGTCCCAAAATACTTGGTTTAAACAAAGAACAATTCATTGAAAAGTTTCCGAGAAGTAAGATTCTTTATCCTAAACCTCTTTACGAAACTAAATTATTTCAAGAAAAAACGGCTTATCCTAAAGGTTGTCCCTGGTCGTGTTCTTTTTACGGTAAAGAGATTGACTATTCTAAAATAAAATTACCGGTTGTTGAAAAAGTCACTAAAGAAATATTTGCCTTAGATATTTTTCCCGGAATAAGTAAAAAAGTATTAGATGAAAATATTAACGTAATGAAAAGATTACACGATAGATATCATCTACATAATATTTCTATTTTATAAGTATCTTTAAAATTAATTAATTATGTCCATTTCCTTAAAGGATAATAAGATACTCCAAAATTTTCAGTCTTTAAATCTGTCTAAAATTAAGTATCAAACACCTTTAATTTTAAAAATGTTCGAAGTTCTAAACAAGTTAAACTTGAATAACGAAAGTAGGTATATTTTATGTAATTTCATTGATCAATATAGCGATCTTTTAGGAATTAAAGAAGATATCTATACGACTAACAATAATATAAATCTAAATCAATTACTTTTATTGGCAATTAACAAGGCAAGGAAATCTAAACTACTAAACGCCTTATTCGAAGAATATTTTAATTCGATAAATGCAATTATAAAAAAAAAAGAAATTTAGAGCAAATATTTACTATTTCTAAGACCAGTTAGTCGTTAAGACCCTTTACTACCATGAGTTAGGAGTATTATTCCTTTACTTGAGAAGAGTTTTAGGTTTCGTGATTTGAAAAGTTACATGCTTTTAAATTTAATAGTTTAAGGCGAAAATCTTTTTAAAACTAATGATATATCTTCAATTCTCTCACGAAAAAGTAAAAAATACAGAAGAAATTACCGATGGAATTATAATTGATTATGGAGAGAATGATAACATCATTAAAATTGAAATTTTAAATTATATTGAACGAAACCTAAACCTTTACGAAATTATTCAAATGGGTGCTGAGGAAATAATACCCGTGATAGCAGAATAGGAATAAAACTCACAAAATACGCCTTTCAACAGATTAACCTCAGCGAAATAGAAAAAATAGAAATCTTTACTACTTTAAACGCTCCTGTCGAATAAGATCAGGATCATAAAGGTGTTTCCAAGTTAATGTTCTATTTAACGCTTCTATTGCGGCTTAAACTTATATTAAATCACAATAATAGAATCTATTTTCTCTTAAGACAATATCTCCTCGTGAAAAGGTCACTTTTTCCTTGAAGATTGGTCCATTATATACAAAAGAGTGAAATTCTCCATTTTCACCACAAGGGTCAACATTAAGTGGGAGTTCGGATAAGAATTGTTTATCAAATTTTCTTCCAACAAATTTTTTATCAAGAAATTGTGTGTTTACACAAGTTATAATTGCCTTAAATCCGAGATTTATAAACGCATTTGCGACCTCTAAGGTGTCTTTCAGCCATAATGGAAAAATTCCCTTTATTTCTAAAATAGATAATTTATCTTCTCGATATTTTCGTACATCCTCTAAGAAAATATCACCAAAAGCGACGGAAAAAGGCCCATCCCGTAAATATTTCTTTAGAACGGTAAACATCTTAGTGTCATATTCCTTATTTGAAGAATTTTTGGATAATAATACCTTTTCAAGAGGGAGACCTAAGGATTCAGCTTGGCGTTCAAGTAGAATTTTCCGTACTCCATGCATGCTAATTCTATCATAATCCTCTGTAATTGTTGTGAGTAATGAAATTATATCATAATTCTCAGATTTTAAGAGCTCGTGCAGGGTTAGAGCACAGTCTTTTCCACCGCTCCACGAAAGAAGCACTTTCTCTTTCATAATAAATCAAAATAACGATTATTCATTTGAGATTTTAATTTCCTAATAAAGGAAAAAAGTAATTTCTTAAATATTAAGGGTACATTATCATCCAATATAAAAAATTCATTTTTTTAATTATTTAAAATACTTTTTAGAATCCTCAATTTCAGCAATTATTTCTTCCTTGGCTTGGTCTGGAGGGCGTATATTTTCTTTTTGAACATATTCCATTATTTATTAAGAGATACATTTGCTTGCGAAGCCTCTTCTTGCAGGCTGACGATGCCTTTTTAAAATAATTCCGTCATCTGTTCTGTTTCATGCTCTTTTAACTCTTGTAATATGAATTTCCTTACAAGAGCTGAACGATCGATACTTTCTTTTTCTGCGATTTTATCCAATTTTTTTGCCATTTCATCATCTATTCTTGTGCTTATTGTTTTATTCATATCTTTCTCCCTCATCTGATATTAATTCCACATTAAATTATATAAATGTAATGTAATGCTTTAATAAACACCATCGCTCAAATAAACGTAATGTTGGTTTAGGTCCGGCTTTTTTCGCTAAATAAATGTGATGTCTTGATAGTCACCATCGCTTAATTTATCCTTGGCAACGCTATATTCACGCACATCTATATTAAGTTGAAGAACGGCCTGTCTAACTATTTCCTTGTTCTTGGCGCCCGTGCACACGATGCGACCCGTTGAAAAGATCAAGAACACAGTTTTTGGGTCTTTCATGCGATAGATAAGACCGGGAAAAACTTCGGGCTCGTACATCGCAGACTCCATTACTATTGCCGCCTTGTTCAAGTCAATATTCGTGTGTAAATCGCCCGACGCTACGATATTTTGAATAGTGATAACGGGTTTGCTCACATTGATCCCAGCCTTCTTTATGTTTTTTAAGACCTTGGCTACTACCGCATCCGCTTGGTCTGCCCTCCTCATGCCAGTTACGACCATTTTCCCCGTTGAAAATACGAGAACTGTCGCTCTTGGCTTTTGAATTCTCATCACTAGACCAGGGAAGCGTTCGGGATTGTATTCCACTTCAGCGTAATAACGGGCTAGTTTAAGTAAATCTATCTTTTCAGTTATCTCGACTACTACTGTGGCAACAACATTTTCAATTTTATAGTCAAGATTTTCTTCGAAGTTGTATTCTTCTTCGTCTTCTATTTCTTTTTTAGACATGTAAACTCATTTAAAATTATCTTATTAAAAATTAAGGTAGTTATCATTTATAAAGGTTGATTTATAAAGAGACCATTGAATTTAATTGAAAAAAATTTGGAAAAACTTGGACATTTTAATGTAAAACTCAATATTTTGAAAATGAAGAATTTTGAAGTTTTAATAATAATTAGAAAATTTGTTAACTATTAATTTTATCTAAAATCACTTTTATTAAATCCTTAAAAGCTGATTCAACAAAATCACCAGTTTTAGCCGATGTAATGATAAGTTCCATTCCAAGACTTTTCGCAAACTCTTGGGCTTCTTCCTTAGAGACTTTTATTTGTTTTACTAAATCAGACTTATTACCTATTAGAATTATTGGTTCATTTCCCCTAGCCTTTTTAAAGGACGATATCCAATCGTTGAGTTTTTCAAACGACGTTCTGTTTGTCATGTCAAAAATTATTAATCCCCCATTTGCGCCTTCTAAATACAATCTCCGCAAACTCCTGAAGCTTTCTTGACCTCCAAGGTCCCATATTTGCGCCGTAGCTCCACCATATCCTTCAATGGTCGTGTCTTTTTTCAAAAGGTTTACTCCTAAAGTTGCTTTATAATTGTCTCGAAATTTATTTTCGATAAATCGGTATACTAAGCTGGTCTTGCCCACATTTGCTTCGCCCAGTAAACAAATTTTTACAATATAATTCCTCTCTGACATCATTTATCAATTCGATTAATAATTCTTGATGTTAATTCCTTCATTATAACATGATTTAATATTATTTATAGTTTTCCTCTTAACCATTAATTGAATTGATGAAAAAACCTATATTTCAAAATACAATAGAAATAAAAAAGAAACAAAAAACAGGTTAAATATTTGATTTAAGATTTAGCATCTTTTAAGATTGATTTTATTAAATCAATGAACGCAGCTTCAACGTTTTCGCCCGTTTTAGCGGAAGTTAATAAGAAATCCATGTTATTTTCTTTTGCGAAATCGCTCCCTTCTTGATCTGAGACTTGCATTTGGTCCTTTAAATCTATTTTATTCCCTATTAAACACAAGAATTCGTTGTTGGCATGGGTCTTATAATCCGCTATCCAACTGTTAAGATTTTCAAACGACTCCTTATTTGTCACGTCAAAAAGGACTAGTGCTCCTTTGGAACCTTCCAAATATAATTTACGCAAACTCTTAAAAGAATCTTGTCCTCCTAAATCCCAGATCTGGATTGAAACTCGCAATCCTTCAATATCTACATCTTTTTTCAAAAGATTTACGCCTAAAGTTGTTTTGTAATCTTCTGAAAACTTATTCTCAATAAATCTATAAACGCACGAAGTCTTGCCAACGTTTGGATCGCCAAGCAAACAAATTTTGAATTTAAAATCTGGTTCAGACATTAATAATTTCACTAAAGTATAATTAATTAATCCTAATATAGAAATATCATCAATTAAACTATATAATAGTATTTATTTTTTCAAGATTAAAACAATTGAAGTAATCAAAACTTCTTATCTAGTTTGAGAGAGATATTTAAATAGTAATCCCCCATAAAGGATATCAGCGATAATGACTAACGCTCCTAGAAATAGGAACCCACTATTGAAGATCATTAAACTAAGCGTTATAACTCCGAGAATTAGAAAAATCAAAAAAAAATAATAACCAAATTTC
Source organism: Promethearchaeota archaeon (assembly GCA_030620005.1). Next base: position 37,042 of record JAUXAJ010000002.1, read on the forward strand.
GCCCAAAACCGTAATTTACTAGTCATCTTGCTAATTTTAACTTTTTCGTCGTTTTCAAGTTTTTTAAAGCAATTTATACAATATTTTCCAAGTTTCCCTGCCATGATAGTGCAACCCAAGCAATTTACTGTATTGCAATTATCGCATTGTTTAAGGTCAAAAATTAAATAGCTCTTTCTACAGATCTGACATTTTTTAAGATTTTGTTTGAAGATCTCCTTATCGTCAATATAAGAAATTATATATCACTTAAAATATTTCAATTTTCAATATAGAATAAATTCTTTACTTAATTCTTAATTTCTCGTTAGAATTAATAATTCTTAAAAAATTCAAAAAATAAAATTAATCCTTCTGAAAAACGATCATGAACTGGCAATAAGTGTTTCCAGATTGTAAACTGCAGTTTAATTCTTGGGCAAAACAATGAAAGTTGCTTGTGCTTGTTTTTATCATGTTTTCAACAAGTCCCGCTAATAATCCTGCTTCAAATGAACAAAAATTTCCTTTAGTTCGCAAGTCTTTATTAACAAGGTCTTTACTTGAAGAATGTCCCTTTAATTTTAATTCTACAATTTCTTCCGAACTATTTGTAATTTCAATTTCTCCGATATGATATTTTTCAATCGAACTTATCAACGCTTCAGGAATTCTAGATAGTGTATCAACTTGTTTTACTTTTAAAAAAGTCCCTAGTTCATGACCTAGGTAATAAAAGATAGCTTCAAGTTGGTGTCCTAATTTTAGGGTTCCAGTAATTCTAGAATTCTATTTACCTCGCTAATAAGGCGCCAACTTTCATATCTCCAATTTCTTTACCTTCTAACAATCTAGTTTTCATGATAGCTAATATTTTTGAAAGCAGTTGTCGATCCATTTCTATTTTTCACTTTTTTATTTGTTTTTTATTTTATTTATTTAATTTATTTATTTATTTATTTTGTTTTAAATTTTAACTGAAGCTATAAAACCATATAGTATGGCGTCAATTATATCCTCTTCTTGAATGCTTACAGTAAGTCGTTTATCTGCTACAATTATCGTGGGAACCGCCGTAATCTGGTAATCTTTTGTAAGTTGAGCTGACTTTTCGATATCAATTTTTTCTATGAAAAGTTTTTTTCCAAACATCGAAATATTTACTCGCTTTAGCATCTCTTCAACAGGTTTGCATGGACCGCAATGTGAACTGGAAAAGAAGAGTATTCTTGGGTAGTTTTGATTCTCGTGCATTGCAAGTGTTACTTTTTATGATCATTTATATTTGTCATGTAATTCTTTTATAATCGCTTGAAAGGCCTTATAAACGCCGCTTCCTGTTTTTGCGCTGGTCTTATAATATCCAAGAAAATTTCTCTCTTTAACAGTCTTTATAACTTCATCGTTATTTAAATCTTTTTCGTCAACCAAATCAGTTTTATTGCCAAATAACACAATTGGGAGGTCTCCGCAATATTTTTTGATATCATCGTGCCAGTTTTGTATGCTTTTAAAGCTGTCTTCGTCTGTATGAGAAAAAACTATGATTGCAGCTTTTGAACCCTTATAAAAGGTCGGGCGCATGAACTGAAACTCTGCTTGGCCTGCGATATCCCAGAAAAATAGTTTACAATTATCACCATCTATTTCTTCGTCGTATTTTGAGAATTGTGCGCCTAGAGTTTTTATGTAATCCTTTTGAAAGCTACCTTTCGTATATTTCTTGATTAAGGAAGTCTTACCCACTGCTCCATCCCCGATCACGGTTATTTTGAACACGAACCCAGCAGCTTCATTGCGTTTTTCAATTTTACTCATTAGATAACATCACTTTTTATGTTACTTTATTTTGTTTTAATTATACTAATAAAATTCAATTAATAAAATATTATTTTATTTTTTTGTGAATGGTTTTTAATGATAATAATTTTTATAATAGAATACTTTGAATATATATTGTGAGGTTCGTGCCACAAGACTTCAACGAAATGATGTTTTGTCAAGACTGCCAAATGAATGCGTTTCCCTCTCGACCGAAATTTAATGCTAAATCTTTCGGAATTTGTGCGCTGGTTCTGCTCCCTATTATTATTGCTAATATTCTTCTTTTCCAGGCGTTTGCGTGGTTATTTACTTTTCTTTTTTTCATGTGGGGTTTCATGATCTTGAATCCTCATGCGATCGTTTACGGCCTAAAAAAGAAGCAGTATTGTCCAAGGTGTCATCAAAAACTTATAGAAAAGAACCAAAACTATCGGCCATTTGGAGAAATTGATCCAGAAGTATTCAGGTCATTAGCACCTTCTAATAAACCAGAAACTCATGTTAGTAATAAAGTCAGAGTAAAATGGTAATGTCCTTTTTGTGGTGATGCTATGAATAGGGACGGTAAGTTCTATACAGCTCGTGGAAGAAGATTTGAAATCAACAGGTAGTTGATAATAAATGGATGTCTTAGAAAGAATTAAGAAGATTTTAAAAATTTTCACTGAAAGAAAAATTAAGATTGCTGTAGCTGAATCTTGTACTGGTGGATATATATCTCACATGATGACGAATATTTCGGGAGCTTCTAAGGTTTTTGAAAGAGGGATTGTAGTTTATTCCAACGAAGCCAAAATTCATTTATTAAGTGTAGATCCCGAAACAATCGCAGAACATGGTGCAGTTTCCGAAATTGTAGCAAGGCAATTGGCAAAAAATGTAAAAGAGCAATCAAATGTCGATATTGGGATTGGAGTAACGGGGATTGCTGGACCTAAAGGTGCTACTCCAGGAAAACCCCTAGGTCTCGTGTATATTGGGTTTTCCACGGAAAAAGAAACTATAGTTAAGAAACACGTTTTTAAAACTGATAGGCTCTCTTTTAAAAAGATGGTTTTAGAAGAGATAATCCTTTTTTTGGAATCAATCTCTTTTTGTTCTTAAAAGATAAATAAAATTGAACGTGATTACTATTAAAAGAAAATCTTTTACTTTTTTACTAGATTAATTAACGTTTATTAATTAATACCTAGTATTTTGAAATATCTTTACAGAAATTCAGCTGATAAACAAACCAATTTCCGAACTCTTCGAACAATTCCAATCCTGCTTCTCTTGCCCATTTCTTTTCCGTTTTTCTCCATGGATAATCAGGATCCATTGCTAATTCACAAAGTGATATTATTCCATCAGGTTTTAAAATTCGCTTGCATTCTTTAAGAACTTTTATTGGATCTGGAATCTCTGGAATACAAGCAATCGCAAGAACTCTATCTATACTTTCATCTTCAAACGAAAAATTATAAGCGTCGTCAATCTTGGGAATAATGTTAGAAATTCTTTCTTTTAATACTTTTTTCCTAAGTTTTTCAACTACACGTTCTTGAATATCAACGGCGAATAATTTTCCACCGGGCAAAATCTTTCGCGCAACCGCTTTAGTATAATTCCCTTTACCGGGACCTATTTCGACAACAATCATGTTAGGTGCTAAGTGCATGCGTTCTACTATTCGGGGAGGTTTTTGAATGAATTTTCGGCGGATTGGATTGTCGATAATTTGTGTTAAAAACGCTGGAATTGGGAAGTGATAATACTTTCGAAGAATTCGTACAATTAATTGTGAGAATACTAATAAAAACAAAAAAGTAGCAAAAAACCCCAATAAAATCCATTTAATCAGCGTCCACCAATCAACTATGTTAAACAATTCCTAAAATATAATTAAAATTTAGGTGAATGGAATAAATTTATTAACATAAACTTTTTTGTTTTTTTCAAGGTAATAATAATATATTTTTTTAAAAGATCTCATGGTTATCTTAGAAGCTGGAATTTTGTACAGAGGTTTTACTATTGTAAGTGCTAATTACCACCAACACGAAGGAAATGAGATTGACACGGATTTAAGGAGCGGTTTACTTACCGCTATCTTGAGCTATGGTCAAATCGCATTTTCAAGAGATAAGGTAGAATATCTTGAGGGCGATAAATTTGTAATTGCGTTTACTCAGGATAAAATTCTTGGCGATGAAGCATACGGGCTTGAAACATTGATTGCGTATGCCATATTAGATAAGGAAAAAAAAATTGATAGAGTTGTAAAAAAACTCATTACACCACTATTGAAACAGGTAATGGTTCAATTTAAAGAAAAAGTTAAGGGAAAAAACTTGTCAGAAATCTCGCAATTTAGGCCATTTAAAAAGGAAATTGACAAAATATTTGGAAGCGTCACGCAAACGCTCGACCAGAGTATTAATGGAACTTTTTTTTGATAAATCTTACTTGTTTTAAGTGAATTGATTAAGTTCATTTTGCCTTTTTAGATTGCTTCAAAAACCAATAAATTATTGGGAGTGCGATGGTCGCATCAGAAATAACTGTTGAATACTTCGCATTTTCATTTATCTTTCCCCAAGACATTGCTTCGTTCAATGTGGCGCCACTAAGACCGCCGGGTTCTGGACGATCTATGGTTATTTGAATGGCATAAGTGGCTGAATTAGGGCAAAACTGTAACGATTGAAAAATAAAATTTTTTGGTGTTCCGCCCCCAATAATACAAACGCCTGCGATTTTCGCGTCCCAGGCTAGATTTACCATTTCAAGCATATCTTTGAAGTGATTAAGATTTAGATCTTGGTGATGGAATCCTAATTGTAAAGCCAAACCAGAGTCGGTAAAGGCAGGACAAAAGATAGGCACATTTTTTTTAGCACAGATCCTTAAGATGGAGTTCGAATCGTCTGGTAATTGTTCACCAAGAAATTTCAAAAAACTACTGACTGGCATTTCGTAGTTTGGGATTTTTAATTGCGATACAAAGTCTTCTATACCCTCGTAAACTTCATTTGGTAAGAACACGTCGTAAATTCTATTCATTTTTTCTTCGTGTAACTCTGCGTCATCAATTTTATTAACATTTATTTTACCTTGAAGATGATGGTAACCTAAAGTTTCAGCAATGTCGTGAGTCAGATTTGCTCCGGTTGTAACTAAAACATCTATGAACCCCTCTTCAATACAATCGTGAACAATTCCTTGCATTCCAACTGGAACCATGGCCCCTGCTAATCCAAAAAATTTAACACATTCTTTATCTTCAATCATTTCTTTATAGATATTACAAGCCATGGCGAGTCTTTTGGCATTAAAACCTGTATCTTGCAAAGAATTGATAAGATCAAGAATATTTGTATCCTCTTTAATTTTGAATTGATTTACATTTTTTAATTTTTCTTTAAAACTTTTACGTGTCATTCTCATCACTTTAATTTTTATTTTTTCTCTGTTATAAAAGACATGAATTCTACGATTAGTTTAGCTGCTGTATTACAGGTAATATTGTTAAGGAGGTCTAAATTTGGCGCAACTTCGACTAAGTCAAACCCGATTATGTTAAAATGGGAAGCAACCTCGTTTAAAATCCACCATATTTCCCTATAACTAAATCCTCCTGGTATTGCAAAGCCTGTACCGGGCGCTATTGATGGATCTAATGCATCAATATCAATCGATACGTATAGGCTTGTTATGGATGAATTCATAAAAAACTCAATAATACAATCCATATAGTGCCTCATTCCAAGTTCCATTAGTTTATAAGCTTCGAGATATTCAATATTTTCCTTAATAGCAATTTCTAACTCAGGAATATCAATATCTCTTGCGCCTACTACAAATAAGTTCTTGTTATTTATATATTGTAAATCATAAACTCTATGGGTAATCGTAGCATGAGAAAAAGAGCTATTATCCCACTTATCGTAAAAATCTAAATGAGCATCGAAAATTAAGACGCCTAAATCGTCTTTCTTTCCAAAATGATTACCAACAGCCTTGATGACATTTAAAGAACAAAAATGGTCGCCACCTATCATGATGGGTATAACATCCAACTTTTGTTGGTATATTGAATCCATGAAAGTTTTTATCTCCTTGAGATTTTTTTCCACATTAGAAGGTTCAATTTTTACATCTCCTAAATCAACAGCTTTAAGTTTGGGAATGTTAAAACCCTTTTCGGTGGTTAGGCCCAAGTCCTCAGTGATTTCGCGTATTTTTTTAGGAGCCATGGAAGATTTAGGGGCGTCGATTGAAGTTAAGTAATCCCAAGGAATGCCAAAAATAACAAATTTGGTATTATCGTTAATTACTTCGCCATAATCAAAAAAATTCATGATTTTCACATCTCTTCCAATGTTTCTATTCCTAAAATGTATAAACCTGTTTTAATAACGATTTGAACGCATTTGATGAGCAATAATCTTGCTTTTTCTAATTCCTTGTCGTCAGAAATGACGGGGCATGAACTATAGAATGAATTAAACGCTTGTGTAAGATTTAAGAGATATTGAGGAATTAAATGAATCCCATAAGTGTTCATTGATGTCTCTATAATTTCTGGAAAATAATTTAATTGTTTAATTAAACTTAGCTCTTTTTCGTGTTTTAAGAGTTGGTAATCAATATTTTCAGAAATTTTTTCGTCTGCCTTATTAATTATAGATTGTATCCTGGCGTAGCTGTACTGTACATAAGGTCCCGTCTCACCTTCAAAAGAGATGTTTTCTTTTGGTTTAAATACAAATTCAGTTTTAGGATTAAACTTAAGAATGAAAAACTTTAATGCTGCCAATCCAATAATCTCAGACCTTTTAATTTTAACCTTTTTTCTAGTGAGGGGTATCTTTTATTAACTTCTTTATAAGCAAGGTTTTGCATTTTTTCTAAAATATTGTCCGCGTCTACAACTGTTCCCTCTCGACTCTTCATTTTTCCTTCTGGTAAACTAATCATTCCGTAAGAGAGATGGAATTTATCTTCTTTAAAACCAATCATATCTAATATGGCGAAGAGTTGCTTGAAGTAGAGGTCTTGTTCGTTTCCGACAACATATATGGACTTATCGTAATCATAATCTCTCTTTTTAATATACGCTAAATAGATGTCTTGAGTAATATAGATGGATGTTCCATCACTTCGAAGTAATATTTTATCAGGAATGTTGTATTTTTCTTTTAACTTCGCAATCACAGCCCCATCTTTTGTTTTTTTTAAAATCCCCTTTTTAAAATTATCTAAAATTATATCCTTGCCTTCTTTATACAATTTAGATTCAAAATATTCTTTATTAAAAGAAATATTAAATTTTCTATAAGTCTCCCTAAATCCTTTTAAGGCCCATTTATTCATTTTTTCCCATAACAATAATGTCTCGGGATCCCTCAATTCCCATAAATTCAATAAATTTTTAGCTTCCTCAATTAACTTTTCGTCTTTTTCTTCCATTTTACTATATTTAATATAAAAATCGCCAACAAAATGATCAGATTTAATATTTTTAGGTTCTTGATCGTTGCCCCATTTTTTATACGCTAACATGCTCTTGCAAATATGAATCCCTCGATCATTGTTCAAATTGACCTTATACACTTCATGGCCTTTATACTTTAATAATGAAGAAATCATGTTTCCTATTAGCATGTTCCGCACATGTCCTAGATGTAATGGTTTATTAGTGTTCGGTGAGGGAAATTCTACCACAACCTTAAGAGAATTAAGTTTTTTATTTCCAATAATATCTCTTAATTTACCATAGTCTTTTTCGTGTCTAAAAACATTTTCCAAAATGCCTGATGTTTTGACTCTAAAATTAATATATGGGCCAATTGCTTCAATTTTTTCTAAAAATTCAGGTAAAGATAAATTTTTAACTAATTCTACAGCTATTTGTTTTGGAGCCTTCTTTTCGAACTTGGCCAGTCGAAAGCAGGGGAATGCATAAGTAAAACTAAGCTCTGAAGGAGGGATTTCTATTAAATTTTCAATTTCATCTATAGTAAAATGTTTTATATGATCACTTAAATAGCGTGCTATTGTTTTTTTATTAACTAACACCGTGAAACATCAGCCATTTATTTAATTTAATCGCAATATTAGCAGACAACAATAATTTTATCTGATTTGATTAAATATATTTAATATAACTCAAAAAATTTTTTAATTTTTTAAAATACTATTTAAAGAAGCGTGTATTCAATGTCGTTTGAACAAGAAGCTAAGAAAAATTTCCCTCAATGGCCCATTCATGATAATGAAGAGATTAAGGCCTTAGAAAACGTTATTAAGTCTGGAAAATGGTGGATTGGTTCACCGGAAGTACATCAAGGCGAAAACGTGTGGAAGTTTCAAGAAGAATTCTCTCAATTCCAAGAATCAAAACATTGCGTAGCGACATTTAACGGAACTGTTTCTTTAGAACTTGCGTTATTATCCTTTGGAGTGGGTTTAGGCGACGAGGTAATTGTTTCTGATTATACATTTGTAGCTTCAGCATCTTCAGTAATCGCAACAAACGCAGTTTCTATATTTTGCGACATTAATCCCGAAACATTTGTAATGGATGTCGATAAAGTTGGAGGATTAATCACGGAAAGAACTAAAGCCATCATGCCGGTTTATTTAGGAGGTAATCCCGTTGAAATGGATCGGCTCATGGAAATTGCCGAAAAAAATGATTTAATGGTTATTGAAGATTGTGCTCACGCACACGGATCTCGTTATAAAGGAAAAAGGGTTGGAAACTGGGGCGATGCGGGGTCTTTCAGTTTTCAAGCATCAAAAATATTAACTGGAGGTGAAGGAGGCGCAGTTATTACTAACAATGACGATCTTGCTGACTTATTGTATTCCATTGGTGATTGTGGGCGTGAAAAAGGGAAGTATTTCTATAACCATTTTAGGTACGGTTCCAATTTTCGAATGAGTGAATATCAGGGGGCAGTTTTGAGGCCTCAGTTGAGAAAACTTCCAAAACAACATGTGTTGAGAAATGAAAATGGTAAATATTTCATGGGTGAATTAAATGAAATTGACGGAATTAGCGTCATGAAACTTACTCTTGGAACTGAAGAATGTGGCTATTATGTGTATCCTATTATATTTAAACCTGAAAAATTTAACGGGATGACTAAAGCAGACTTTTATTCGAAATTAAATTCGTTCGATATTCCCACGGACGATTGCTATCCTCCATTACACAGTTTAAATTGTTTTAAATCCGTGGATTTAAGAAAAGCTATTGATTATTCTAACGCAAACTGGGGTGGAGATAAATCAGATGATAAAAACTTTCCTGTGGTTTCTGATATATTTTCAAGATGCGTTGAGTTTCCACACGAATTGCTTTTAGCTTCAAGAGATAAGCTCGATTCGGTCGTAGAATTTATTAAATCTTTACAAAATTAATTCTTTTATTTTTTAATCAAGGATTTAAAATACATTTTAATCAAACTTTTCGTAAGTATAATTTATTCTTTGAAATTGGCAAACCTATTTATATAGAACGACTCGTTAGTCTAAATATCATATATTTCCTAAACCCAACATAAGAATCTCTGAGATTATGAAATAAATAGAAATTCACTCTTTTTTACATCCGTCTAACACGAATTTAAAAATTTCTCAATAAATTTAAATCTCTTGAGGTTACTTTTAATTTATAAAATTGTAAAAATCAAAATCATTTGAAAAAATGACTGACGAAAAAATTTTATAGAAATGGGATGAAACTGAGGGAGATTTTGTTCCTATTAAATCAAATGGGGATATGGGCGAAGGAGTCTTTTTAGAACTCAACGAAGTGGAGAAGCAATGGAGATATTTTTATATTGATGGAGCATCGCTAATCACTCGGCGAATTGCACTAAGAAATGCGAATGGAATCGCTAAAACTGGCTATATTCCTCCCAAAAATAACATCCGCTATGGTAAAGAATGTAAGCTCGTAGAAGAGAAATCACCTTACGAAGACATGCCCGATGTTCTCAAACAATCTCAAAGAAAATGGTATAAAGGAGATTACACAGAATTTTAAACCATATCTTATTTCTTTTTTCCTATTTTTTACTTTTCGAATTTAAACTCTTTTAAAACGAAACTTCCTCAATCTTACCAGATTCCGCGCTATTATACATCGCTTCAACTATTTGCAATATTTTTAGCCCAAACTTACCGGTGGTCAAGGGTTCTTTGTTATTTTGAATGCAATCAACAAAATGTTTCATTTCCTGAGGATAACCAAAATTCCAAGCTTCAGATGGAACGGGAAAAGTCCATCCTGCAGTAGTGCTGGCTTTTTCCACGGCGTAACCGTATCCTTTTTCGCTATATACGCTTATTAAATTGCTAAAAGTTGGCGCGACCTTAATTTGTCCTTCAGTACCAAATAATTCGAAGCGCATGTCGTAACCGCCAGGAGCCGTCCAAGACTCTTCAATAACAACTTGAGCGTCGTTTTCAAAATACATTATCCCCACGGCGTTATCTTCAACTTCACACTTGCCAAACTCTCCTCTATCGGGAACGATTGTTTTCGTTTGACAAAATACTTCCTTGACATCGCATCCAAGATACCACACCAAGCACGCAATATCGTGAATTCCGAGATCTAAGAGCGCTCCACCACCACTAGAACGGCTTTTATAGAACCACGCAGAATGAGGGCCCGAATGTTGTTCCTTTCCTCGTCCCATATATATTTTTCCGAGACAGCCCTCGTCAACAATTTCTTTTACTTTGCTGAATGTTGGGGCGTACATGTTATTTTCGCAGTAAAAAATTTTCCGATTTGATGATTTTTCCGCATCTAGCATCTCTTTTCCTTCAGATACATATCTTGCTAAAGGTTTTTCTACAAGGGCATGTTTACCAGAATTCAATACATCGATAGCAACATCTTTATGTAAAAAATTTGGAAGGCAAACTGAGACTGCATCGCAATCGAGTTTAAGTAAATCTTTATAATCTTTAAGCGGCTCTCCAGGTATGACGAAGTTCTCCATTAATTCCTTGGCTTGTTCCTCAAAAATTGAAGACATTCCTACAATTTCCACGTTAGGAAGCAAGTTGTAAGAATAACAATGGTGTTTGGCTATGAAACCTGAGCCAATTATTCCTACTTTAATTTTTTCCATAAATTTCACATTCTTAAAATTACTTTTATAATTATCATATTTAATTCTATTATTAATTACTTTCCTTTTTCTCCCAAAATTCGTTTGCAGTTAAAATTTTCGCAATTTTTGAGAACGGACGAGCAAAAATGCATTTACCACAATCGCTGCTATTCTCGACCCAAAATTCAAAACATTTTTCGACATCTACATGATATTTTCTAACGCCAGGATTATTTGATATCGATTTGCCTTTAATGTCTGATTCCTTTTACGTGGAAATTGCTTCATTTTCGCACGCTTCTGCATACATGAAACAATTTTTGCTACAATTTTTGCTACTAATAAAATGGAAGAATTCTCTTGTGATTTCTTATAGATTGATTTCTCGGATATTTTCTTCAAGTTAATTATTAATTAACTTTAGAAGCCATATTTTATTATTTATTTTTAAAATTAAAAATTAACAATAAAATTTTAACACTTATAAAAAAATGTCTGAAAAAAGGTTTATTGTACAGATAGGAATCGGAGTAGACCAGCATTCTCACGGAGGAGAATGCACAAAAGCAGCTCAGAAAGCGATAAAGGACGCTATTTCTAATAATTGCTTGCCGGGATTAGTAGAGATTTGTAATTTAAACGGTCCAAAAGATTTGCTTGGGATGCTAGTTCATGTAAAGATCGGAGCACCGTATCCAGAAAATATAGATGAAAAAAAGGTATTAAAAGCTATACCATTTGGCGAAAAGACAATCGAAGTCGTAAAGGGGGGTTTAATCGCTCGGGGAATCATGATTAAAGAATTAGGCGATACATCAGACGATATTATTGTATGTAATGCTGCGGTAACGGTATCAGTAAAATCTAAATAGGAAGATTAAGGTGATTTTAAAAAGAAATTGTTTTCATTTCAACCGTTCTATCAAGATTTTTTTTCCACGAATTTAACTAAATCTGGTACGCGAACGGATTTAGTGCACAACCTCAAGCTTTTTCCACTTTTTTTGAGATATTTTCCAACTTTTTCTTAATTTTGATTAAACGCGTCGAGATCGCATATAACCAATGGAAATTTTTTATCTTTCACAAGGGTTTTTAATTCTTCGTAAGAGGTAGAAATTAACATTGATAATGCTTGATTTAATATATTAATTTAATTTTAAATAATAATACATTTATTAATTAAAACCTTTAAATATACATTATTTAAACATTATTTTTATAGCCTAAAAAATCCATTAAAACAGCATTTATATCAAGTGTTATTAATAATGTACGACGGAGTTTATAAAATTATAATTATTGGTGATGCAGGTTGCGGTAAGACTTCACTTACCCAAAGATTTTTAACAAGTTTATTCAAACCTGACAGCTCAATGACTATTGGTGTTGATTTTGAAGTAAAAAGTCTTAATATCAAAAATCTGAAGATAAAACTTCAAATCTGGGATTTTGGAGGCGAAGAACGCTTCCGTTTTTTACTTCCTACATATGTAAAAGGAGCTAACGGCGGGTTGTTCATGTACGATATTACGAACTATTCTTCCTTGGCACATATGGATGATTGGCTATCCATTATTAAAGAGGCGGTTGGTAACGATCAAGTGTTCCCCATACTTGCTGTTGGTGGAAAGGCAGACCTTGTTGACGATCGTGAAATATCTAGTGAAGAAGGCATAAATGCAGCGAAATTAAGAGGCGTAGAGGGATTCATAGAGTGCAGTTCCAAAACAGGAGAGAATGTAGATCTTACCTTTGAAACATTAACAAGAATGATGCTACAAAATAGCAATTTATTATAGATCAAGATAATAAATATTAAGAATCAGGTTTTTCTAATCCATTTTTTTATTTATTTTATTGAATTTTCATCGTGTTAAAAATTTTAGAGATTTTCGCCGTAAAACATGATGTAAAAAAAAATGGCGAATGCCTTTAAATTATTATTAAATCACGTCGTGATTTATCTATAGCTCTGATTCCTCTAATTTTAGAAAGGTATAAATAAATGCTATAGCGAACAAAAAGCCAGACGAAATCAAGCTCAAGATTCCAAGGGTTTCAAAAAATTCAATCTCAAAATACGAAAAAATTAAACTGGAACCAATGAAAATAACTGCTAAAATATATCCCAAGAAGTATGAGCGAAATGAACGATCTCTTCGTTTTCCGTTCACGAAATTCACGATAAATACGAGAACTACTATACCAAATCCAATGTAATAGAATAAATCCACTATTTCAAACCCATACCAAGCTAATAGGAATAAGAAGACGAATAATATTAATTCAAATAACTTAATTCCTAGCAAGGTCTTAGATTCTGTGTTATCTTCAAATATTTGTTCGTATTCAGCAACTCCCTGATTTGTAATCAAAACTATGAAAGATCCGATTCCTAAAGCAGTACATAGAGTATAGGAAAGTATGTATATGAAATTAACCATGGGGGTCCATATTTGTTCAAACAAGAATTGAGCTAAAATCATGTAATCCGGCAAAATGGATATAAAACAAAAGATTGGGATTATTGAAAACAGAACCATCGTGAACTTGGTTAAATTTGAAACTTTCGGATCGTCCCAGCTTTCTTTACCATGTGTCGTTAAACGCCACGCCATAGAAGAAAAACTAAGGATTGAAACAATAGGCGTGGCTAAAGGGATAAACCAAATAAGGGCCAAGAATCCTGCAATTATTCCATAAAAAATCTTTAACCTTAATGGAATTACTCCCGTAAGATTATCCATGTTATCAATGGAAGCAGCTACGCGTTTTGCAAATAGAATTAGAAAGAATAACCAAGATACGGAAAATACAATTGGACAAAGTATTTTTATTACTAAAAAGTTCAAAGTAGCGTTGCTTGTATACCATAAACCAAAATCAACTAAGTAAAAGATAAAGAAAGTAATTATTGGAATCAAAATTATTGAAATTACGACGATTAACCGACTTAAAACAATTCCTTTTACCTCTTTCGGCACGTTTCCATTAAACTCCTTTATTTGTAAAATTATTGATATTAATAATTAATAATAAATCTTATACAAATAATTATTTTTAACCTTTAAAAATTTAATAAAAAAACCATAATGAATTTCAAATCGAAAAAAATAAATACAACAAAAATAAAAAAAGGAATTTAATAAGTAATTAAACAATGTGTCCCTTGTCCATTCTTATTATTCTATCAGCCGCTTTAGCCACTGTGTCTCTGTGAGTAATAAGCAAAACCGTCGTCTCATAGTCGCTATTAATTTGCTTTAATAGCTCAATTATCTTTTTTTCGGAATCCGGATCTAAATTTCCAGAAATTTCATCACCAAAAATAACCCGTGGTTTACCTACAAGAGCTCTAGCTAGAGCAACTCTTTGTTTTTCTCCACCGCTCAATTCGGAGGGAAAATGATCCTTTCTCTCGAGCATGTTCACATCTCTTAAAGCAGCAATTGCTCTATCTTCAATTTCTCTCGATCTAAGGACGGTAGGCCATAATAAAGCTTCTATATTTTCGATTGCGGTGAGAGATTTTATGAGATTAAAGTCTTGAAATACAAAACCAATTTTTTGACGTCTTATCCTGCTTAATCTCGCCTCAGGAGCGCGAGCAATGTTTTCACCGTCGAAAATTATTCGCCCCTTATCAGATAAATCTAACCCGCTCATTACATTGAGGAGAGTTGATTTACCACATCCGGTAGGACCTTGTATGCTTACAAACTCCCCCGCCTTGATGGTAATATTTACATCCACTAAAGCCCTTATAATAGCTCCTGCTCTCCTGTATTCTTTATTAACATCAATACATTCTATAATTGTATCTTTATCTACTGGCATATTTTTTGACCTCCTTTTAATTATTCACCTGGTTTCTTTAATGCTATAATTGGGCGCACCTTGAGAATCTTTCTATTTGCCAAAATGATTGCAAGCACCTGAACTATTAGGAATAATAAAAATGTCAATACTACTGGTACCAATGTTATTAAGATAGAAGGTAGTGTTAATAATAATTGTTCGTTCTGCAAGTATGCCATGACTGCCGCATAATGAAATAGAGCTTCAACAACTATTATAAAGCCGATAAAAGTAGTGAACAATATTATCCCGGTTACAATACTATTGATGTTTCTGCTCGTATATCCAATACATTTAAAGATAGCCCAAGTCCTCTTATTTCGACTCACAATTATCCAAGCGTATAACAATGAAAGACCAATACTAACAACGAAAAATATAATTATGAAATAGCTAGAAAATCCACCACCATCATCCGCATATAAAGTGGTCTCAATGAAAAAACTCGTTAAAAAGATCAGTGACGTGTAAATAAGTGTGAATATCACGAATGTCTTTTTCTCGCGAAGAGTCATTAACACCGCCTTTCTCCATAACCTAAACGCCATTTGAATTCACTTCAATATTTTTTGTTTTTTAATTCGATTTATTTTTGATTTTTAATAATTTTTTGTGTTACTAATATAAAATTCTAACAATAAAATCTTTTTGTTTGGGCGTCACTCTGTTTTTTTTTTATTTTAAATTTTTCGTAAGAATTTTTATAATAATAATTTGATTAGTAATATAAAAGTATTATAAATTTTCGTAAGAATTTTTAAAATGTCTGATGTAGAATCTATTATCGACGAGCTCTTGAATCAAGAACAAAATATATTTGGAATTGCTATTATAGGAAAAGACGGAACATTAATTACACAAACTAGTAACTGGGATGTTAGTGGCGATATCGCAACAATAAACGAATTGATTCAAAATAATCCCGAACTCGGTGAAAAGGGTATTACAAGTTTATCCGTTCAAGGATTAAAATACATGATTGTTGAAAACACAAAAGAAAGAAAAATAGGCACGAATATATCCGGGAAGGGGCACTTGATAGTTGCACCTGTACCCGTTGGTGGTGCCGGCGCGTTAATTTGTTACATTAGCGCTCAAGCTGGTCCAAGGGATTCATTATTCGCTATTCAAGAATTTGCAAAGAAGCTTGTGGATCTTATATGAAATTTTCTATTTTTTTTATTTAATATTTCTATTTTTTTTAAAGGAATTTCCAAAACACACTTAAAATATTTGTTAAGGCCGATTTAATCTTTAAGATTTCGACCTTTTTAGATTTACTTGAGAAATCTATAAATTCAAATGCCGGTCGTTCATATTTTTCATTCAATAATGCTCTTAAAACAGAATGCACGCAATATGGTAACCCTATTAAACTATAACCTCCTTCCAAAATGAAGGTTAACCTTCCTTCGCACGTTTTTTCCGCTAAATTTAACATTTTTTCCGCAAATTTAAAGTAAGAATAGCTCGTTAAATTGCAGTTTCCAATCGGATCGGCGAAGTACATGTCAAAACCCATTGCTATTATTATTAAGTCGGGATTATATTCTTTTAAAATTGGTTCAACCAAGTCCACAACCTCTAAAAAGTCGTCGTCACCAATGCCTGCGGGGATCGGAAAATTAATGTTTGTACCTAACCCCTCTTCTACACCTAGTTCATTTAAATTGCCTAAATCGCCTTCTAAAAAGTCAAATTCGTGGATAGAGAAATAAAGCACGTCGGGATCCTCGTAAAAATAATGAACCAAACCGTCCCCGAAATGGTCGTCAATATCTATTATTGTGATTTTTTTATCGTATTGTTTTTCTTTTCGAAGGTATAAAATGGCATTAGCGATATTATTAAAAATGCATAATCCTGAGGCTCGTTCCGGTAGAGCGTGATGTCCGGGAGGTCTTACAATCGCAAACGACTGATTTACTTTTTTTGTTAAAATATTTTCAATTGCTTCTATTGTTCCACTTACCGCTTTTTTAGCCAGGTAAAAAGTATCTTCTGTCACGAATACTTCATCGCTCAACAATCCGCTTCCAAAAATTGACAAGTTCTTTATTGAATCAACGTGGTAGTTTGTGTGTGCAAGTTTAATTACTGACTCGTCGATTTCTTTAGGGATTATTCTCACGATTCTTTCGTCTTCAAGCATTTTAATCTTATCAAAATATTCTAAAATCGCTTTAATTCTTAGTGGGCTTTCAAACGATTGAAATGCGGGATTTGGATAGGGAGGAACGTGTTTTGAAGCGAAATCATCGTCAATAACGATTCCAATTTTATTTTTCGTCATGATAAAAAATTTAATTTCTTCGTGTTTATTTTGTAATAGATCAAATGAATTTATTTTAACGTGTAAACAAGTCTTATTACAGAATTCTTCAAATATATTATTTCAGTTTTATTAAGTTGAAAAGGAAAGATAAAAAATTAAAATAAAAAGAAAGGTTTTAGAGTTTAAGTTCTTTAATTTTCATTTGAATTTCTCTCATTTTAAAAATACCTTAATAATTAACAATTTTCATTATTTGATTATCTAATTATCTCTCACGAAGAAATAAGCATTCCTTTATAATTAAAATTCATTACTTATTATTTTTCAATTCGTTAATCTGGAATTGTAGCAACCGCTCGAACCCATCCCGCGCTGCCCCTCGCAATCTTTACTGGAAAACAATAAATTGTTGCCCCGACTGGTGGTACCTTGTCTAAATTCGTCATTTTTTCCATCTGAAAGTATCCCAACTCTCTTCCGGCAAAATGCCCTTCCCAAATTATTGATGTATCAGGATTTTTTTCTCTTACCGATTTTTTCCACTTTTTTGCCGTGATGGAAAAGGGCGCGTCCCACGACCAAGCGTCAATACCAATGACGTGAACCCCTTGTCTTACTATGTGTAGTGTTGCTTCCTTTCCCACGCCTACTCCGTGGTCAATGTATTTCTTGGTTCCATGATGTTTTGGAGCGTTAGTATGAACGCATAAAATATCTCCTTTTTTTAATTTGTGACCAATGTCTTCAAGTTTTTTATCAATATCGTTAGGAGTCATTATATATCCTTCTTCGTAATCCGTGCAATCCAATACTATTAAAGGTCCAATGCCCCATTCTAGTGGAAAATCGTCTATTGTCATGGCTTTTTTCTCTCCAATTTCTTTATCTTGGATTGGAGCGAAATGCCAAGGAGCGTCCATGTGGGTTCCACTGTGAGTCCCTAAAGTGATTGATTCTACGGCCCATCCTTTACCGTCGGGTAAGTGCTTGTCTGGTTTTAACCTTGGGAATACAAAGCCCATCTGATCTGCCCCTTCATCGTGAAGGGTATATGTAATGGAAGGACGCGTCAAGGGGGGATCAAAGACGGCTTCATCTGGATTTATAATAGGAATGGATAAATCTATAAATTTCATAAGATCCAATCTGATAGTATCTTATTAAAATTTTATTTTTTCGCTTGAAAATAAATTTAAATTAAAATTTCTATATCTAAATTAGAAAAATAAGTCTTGGTGTTTGGATTTAGTCTTTCCTAATGAATAGTAGTATTAGTTTATTTTTTGGTATATATATATTAATTAATAACCTTAAACAACATCAAGATCTATAAATTTTAGTAGTCCTAATGAATTTAAATGATATAAAATTTTCTGCACTTCCCTTGCAGGCATTCCTAATTCTTCGGCAATCTGCTCAACTGTTCTAAAACCATTCATCATGTGAGCTATCTCATATTCTTTCGCGTTTAAAAAACCTTGAGTAATGACTTGTTTGGGCAGTCTCTTCGAAAACCAATCAAAATTTTTCTCTCGATTTGTCATCAAATCGTTTTTAGAGATGATAAGGTCTTTTTTGGACAATAAATTAAATGTTCTTTTAAATTGTCTTCTAAAAACTTTTAGGAGAGGAATTCTTAATGTAATTTCCGCAATAGCACCATTCTTTAAGATTTTATCGATAGTTTCTTTAAAATCTAAAAAAATATTAATGTTAGTATTCCAATTTTCAAGGACCTTGCCATATCTTACATTAAATCTGTTAATAAGATTGCCAAGAGCTTCGTGAACGATTTTATTATCATCGATATTATCAAAAGCAGAAGCAATAAAAACGTCCCCCTCAGTTAATAACATTAAAGAATAACGTTTCATATTTTTACTAATGGGTAGGATCTAACCATTAATTATAATTTTAAGTTCTCTACTACCTTTGGAAAACCCAACAGAAACGTCTTTAATGATTTGTATGTATCCTGAAACTATATCTTGATTAAGATCAAGGGTGCCATATATTCTATAAACTAAACAAATTCCAGATTCATTATGGATAACATAAATACTATGAATAATCTTTCATCATCACCATGTTTTTTTAAAATTTTTTTTAAAAAAGTCAACTATTATATCCATGAAATGCGAGATTATATAGTTAATGAAAATATTTCCGTAGCGATGAATTTTTATTTAATGAATCTAATTAATGAAAATTCTTCTAATTTCTCAATTCCATTCACAAAAAATGGCGTGAATGTTTCAATAATATGCATATAATAAAAAAAATTTGAAAATAAAAAAATAATAGTTTTTTAAAGTTTACATCATTCCCGGAGGCATTCCACCCATTCCGCCCATTCCCGGAGGCATTCCACCCATTCCACCCATTCCTCCCATTCCACCTGGGGGCATTGGGGGCATTGCAGACTTACTGCCAGCGATTATGTCGTCAATTCGTAATATCATTGAAGTTGCTTCAGTAGAACTTTTAATGGCTTGAATTTTTACTATAGTAGGCTCTATTACTCCAATTTCCATCATATTAGGGATAACATCTCCAGTATCTAAATCGTGTCCAGCAAATTTATTTCCTTGTTGATGTGAAGCTCTTAACTTCATCAACACGTCAATTTGGTCTAGGCCGGCATTTTCTGCCAGTGTTTTTGGAACTATATCTAAACTATCAGCAAAAACTTCGACTGCTAATTGCTCGCGTCCTCCTAAGGTTTGGGCAAACTCTCTAAGTTGAATCGCTGTCTCTATTTCTGGTGCTCCGCCACCGCCAACAATTTTCTCGTCTTCAACAATATCTCTTATCACGCAAAGCGCATCGTGTATCGCTCTTTCAGCTTCATCAACGATGAGTTCGGTTCCACCACGGATTAAAATTACTACTGCTTTTGGATCCTTGCATTTTTCAATGAAAATCCAAGAGTCGTTCATGATCTTGCGTTCTTCAACTAAGCCTGCCCAGCCAAGTTGATCTTCCGTGATATCGTCAAAATTAGTAAAGATTTGTCCTCCAGTCGCTTTAGAAAGTTTTTCTATGTCAGATTTTTTAACTCTCCTAATTGCCATTATGCCAGCTTTTGAGATAAAGTGCTGTGCCATGTCATCAATTCCCTTTTGGCATATGACTACATTTGCCTTTGAATTGACTATTTTTTCGACCATTGCTCGAAGCATCCTTTCTTCCTCGTCTAAGAATTGCTGGATTTGTTCAGGCGATGTTATTTGCAATTTGGAGTCAAATTCTGTTTTTTCAATTTCAACAGCGGATTGAATTAGTAGAATTTTCGCATCCTTTATCGATTTAGGCATGCCTGGACTAACGACTTCCTTATCTAAAATGATGCCTTTAATTAAACTCGTATCACTAATCATATCGCCTTCTTTTTTCTGAATTTGAACTTTTTCAATATCAGCTACCCATTTTCCGTTGCTATCTTTTTCAGCAATAGCCTTTATAGCATTCATGCATATTTCTGCAAGCTTTTCTCTTGATTCTGAAATGATTTTTGAGGACATGCAGGTCATTGCAGCGTTTTTTAGCCCATTATCGTCGTCAATACCGCTCTTTACAGACATTGCGTTTAAAATTTCAATAGCCTTATCAGCGGCTTTCCTAAAACCTTCTGCGATGACTGTTGGATGAATTTTTTGCTGTAATAACTTTTCAGCTCGCTTTAACAGCTCACCAGCAAGAATCACGCTAGTCGTGGTTCCGTCTCCAACTTCAGAATCTTGAGTCTTTGCGACTTCAACCATCATTTTGGCAGCGGGGTGTTGAACATCAATTTCTTTCAGAATTGTTGCTCCATCGTTGGTAATCACGACATCTCCGAATTGATCAACTAGCATTTTATCCATTCCACGAGGTCCTAATGAAGTTCGAATCGATTCAGCGATAATTTTTGCAGCAGCAATGTTATTAGTCATGGCGTCCCTTCCGCGAGTTCTCTCAGTGCCTTCCTTTAAAATTAACACTGGAGTTCCCCCAAGTTGCGCACACATTTGATTTTCCTCTTATCTAATTGTTATTTATTTTTTTTCTTTTTTAATACTTATATAAAGATCTCTATATCATAAGATTAAAAAAGTTTACTAATCGATGGATCGCGTTATTTTTTCATCGTTTATAACATTTCGAATGAAAGGGAATTTATCATTTAAGAAGTTATTTTTCTAAAAACGGTTGGAAATGCCACTCATACCGACTTAGGGAAAGAAAGTAGGGGGAATGAAAAATTTAGTGATATAACAAGTATGATTTAAAATGCTACAAGTATTCTTCGCAACAATAGTAGTTATTTGGCATGATATGAAACATGATTTTTTACCTTATGACCCAATAAACATTGATATTGATTTGGTTCTAGCGTTATAATTAATTCTCTCGATATAAAGCTCGTCCATGTAATGCCCCCATATGCCATATCTTCCTCCACTTCTTGCCCTATTTAAAAGGTTAGGAGCATTACCAGGAT
>JAUXAJ010000355.1 GCA_030620005.1 Promethearchaeota archaeon
GGACGACGGGAAGTCACGCCTTTGGAGATAATGTAAGACCTAAAGAGATTCTCGCGAATATCTTTCGGCAGTTGTCGATGAATGAGGAAACGATCTCCGAGAGGAAGGAATCTCCTTCCTTTAGGAAGGAGTAGTTCAAGAAATTAAATATTTGATCTCTAAGGGAATTTTCTTTTAAACCAATAATGTTAATTAATAATAATAAAGAAGAAGTAAAGTGGGGAAGTACTTAAGAGAAATAACTATGTAATTCGAATAGACCCCGAAAATATCCTTTACATGATGTTAAGCTACGATGATAGTATGAAAAGGAAAAGACTTAGTAATGAAGTACTCGAATATTATTTAAGAAAGCATGCTACTCAGTGAACCGACCATGATGTTGAGTAATTATTTTTTTAATTTAAGATGATTTTATCTCATATCTAAATGATTTTGGCATTGAGGGCAAAAGAGAGGTAATTCTTCTTCACATGGCTCTAATCCATCACTGTTTAATAATTTTCTCCAGCACACTAATTTTTCTTCTGTTTGAATCATGTCCCTGCCATGATGTTGAGGAATTATTTTTTTTGTTTTACACGCCTCGCAAATAAGCATTTTCGCTTTGCTTTGCAAATTTTCAATTGATTGTTCCTTGAATTTTGTTTTATAGCGAAAAAGCCTCATTCCATTAAGGAGAATGGCCAGGCTTAACCCCATGTCCGAGATGCCCACGGCAAGCCATAATGTGAGCCATCCTAGAACTGTTAAAATCGCAAATGAAACTTTAACTATAATAGATGTCCAGATGTTTTGTCTTATGATTCTGTTTGTTTTTTTAGAAATATCAATAAAGGTAATTAATTTTTTCAAATCGTCGTTCATGATAATTACATCTGCGGTTTCTAAAGTTAGATCCGTAGCAGAAGCTCCAATTGCGATACCTAAATCAGATAAGGCCATTGCGGGAGCGTCGTTTATGCCATCACCTACCATTGCGACGCCTTTATAATCATTTTTTAACCTTTTTATTTCTTCTAACTTTTGATCAGGTAATAGTTCTCCACGAGACTCAGTAATGTCCAAACAATCTCCAATTGTATCGCACACGGATTGGTTGTCTCCAGATATCAAGACAGAATCAAAACCTCGCTTTTTCAATCCTTCCATGAGTACGGGAGCAGATATTCTTAACACGTCTCTAATGTTTATAATACCTAAAAGCTTGTTATTATTTCCCAATAATATTGAAATGGTTCCTGATTTTTCGGTTTCATCTAAATCGTCCGTGGGTAGCTTGTAATTTTCTTCTTCAAAAAATCTCTGACTACCTACATGGTATGATATTCCATTGATTTGATCTTTGATGCCTTTTCCTTTAATTATTTTAAAATTATCGACTGGTTTCAAGGGCAGGTTCATGTTTTTTGCTTGATCAACAATAGCCTTACCAATTGGATGCTCAGACAGCGCTTCTAAACTAGCGGCTACGCTTAAAACTTCTTGTTCGGCTCCATTATAAGAAATCACGTCATAAACCTTCAAGTTTCCTTCAGTAAGCGTGCCAGTTTTGTCAAACGCAAAAACCTCTATGTCTTTTACTTTTTCGATGAAACGATTTCCTTTTACTAAGATTCCTTCTCTTGCTAGTTTTGTTAAAGCTGCGATATTTGCCAAAGGTGTCGATAAAGTAAGGGTGCAAGGACAAGAAACCACTAAAAGAATTAACCCCCGGTAAAACCACTCGGTAAAGTCTAATTGAAAAACTAAATGAGGTATAGTCATGACTAATATTGACGATAATATTATAATTGGTGTATAATACCTGGCAAATCTTTCAATGAACCTTTCGTTCTTGCTTCTATTTTGTTGAGCAACTTTTATGCTCTCAGCTATTTGAGCCACGATCGTGTTATTTCTTTCTCTTGTTACCTCAATATCCACAAAGCTATCTGAATTCATGCTTGCTGCAAAAACTTCAACACCTTCTTGCTTAAAAACGGGAATAGATTCTCCCGTTATTGCGCTTTCGTCAAAATACGACGCTCCTTTGACAATAATTCCATCTAAGGGCACTTTACTTGCGGGTTTTATTCCAATTATGGCTCCAACCTTAACGTCTTCTGTGGGAATTTGTTTATATCCTTCTTCTGTTTTAATTAATGTTTCTTCGGGTGCTAATTCTAATAATTCCTTAATCGCATTTCTCGATTTATCTGTTGTAATTTCTTCCAATTTTTCAGCAATAGCGTAAAGTAATACTGCCGTAGCACCTTCTTGTCCATGGAGTATGAAAAAAGATGCTATCGCAGCAATAATCATTAAAATATTTGCAGTTATTTTTTTATTTCGAATATCGGAAATCGCTTCCCTCACGACTCCGTAGCTTGAGAGTAAAACCGAAGCAATGGCTAAAATTTGACTAAAAACAATTTCTTGAAACGCAAAATCTAAAAAAATCGAAACGCCTAATATTATAGCGGAAGGAATTATGAAGGCCCAAAAATGTTCCTCGAAAAAGTTTTCTTCTTCTAATTCTTCCTCATCAAGATTACAAGCAGATCGTGAACATTCAATAGTCAATTTTCATCATCTAATATTAAAAATATAGTTCTATCTAAAAAAGTTGTTATTATTTTTTAAAAGATTACGAGTTCTCGTAAAAATCGCTAATAAGAATTATTTGAGGTTTATTTATTAGTTATAAGAATCAAAAGATAATGAATTGGTATTTAAGAATTTAACACCATTAAATTCACGTTTATTTTATGACATAAGTTAATTTTTGTCCTTCTTGTTCTTCGAGATTCAGAGTCCTGCGGATTGCATTTCTCACCAAATATCCCCCTACATGCAAGCAGGAGTCTTTTAAGATGAAGTCTTGGTCCATGGAAGCATTACAAGGGTATGCGTGATGTGCCTTACTTATTCTTTCGTTTAAGGACAATTCACTTCCATTCTGGAAGTATTTTCCTTTTAGTTGTTGCACTACATAATATGTGGAACCACATGGTGCCGATTGCAAAACGCACGTATCTTCTATTGCTTTTCCATCTTTAGTTAATCGAAAAGAAACGATAGGGACGCCTATTTTAAAATGATCTATAAACTCGTGAATGTAATCGTGGTTTTTTGTGATATGGAATCCAACTTTATTATTCTCATTATATTCCTTGCTTAACGCACAAAAAGGCTTGGGAAAAGCCGCTTGAATCCCATTCTTTTCGAACTCTTCTAAAATCTGCACCTGAAGCCCTGCAGGACACCACTTAGGATTTTCTATTGGCACGATTACAGCTTTAATCCCCTTGTCCTTTAAATATTCCGGGAGTCCCGCTAATAAATCTTGGTGAATTCCTACAACCATTAAAAAATCTACGGAAGGGATATTTTTAGGCAAAAATTCATCGGGCTCCTCGACGAAATCAGGGAGATTTTCACCTAATTTCTCGTAAAAGTAAATTGAATTAGCGTGACTTTTTAAATGTTCCCGACACTTATCGCATTTGACATTAATTTCCAAATCCTCACACGCTTTACAAAATTCTTCGGAATTTATCAAGTTTCCCACAAATTTGTCGGCTAACATGATAGTATCGGGGTCGTTTCCAAAAAATACACCTAATTTATAATTCTTATTTTCCATCGTCATTTATTTAAAAAAAATCCTAGTTTTTATTTATTATTTTAATAATCTATAAATCTTATATTCTTAATGCCGAACATGTTAAAAAAAAAAAAAAAATTCAAGTTTTATTGCTTTACGACACCAAGTTGCGCGCAATTCGCTTGGCTTCCCAAGACAACGATCTTGATACGAATCCTTCGGCATGATCTACGGTTCTGAACTCCGCGCTGCTGAGGTGTCGCAACAAGACGTGTTTTTTGTAGATTTCTTTTAGTTTATTCATTCAAATCTAAAAATTTTTATTTTTTATTAGCTTATTTTAAGTAGTGATGTATATGCAGTAGGTTCATAGCGATTATCTATCTTGGGTTATATATTTTTTTCGGTTAAATCTCTTTTTTCGCGCGCATTAAATTATCAGTATATCGCTATAAACATCTTTCAACTTTTCTCACATTCACGATGTTCAAACGGATACGATAATCGTCTGTGTTGATCTATTCAAATATGATTTATAAAAGGTAATATAAAAAAGGAAAAGAAAATCATGAAAAAATGTGGAAATTCAGAAGCAACTGAAAAAGCAAGGCAGAGAAATCTAGGGGCTCTCTTTTTTTGCAGTTTAATTCATGGATTAGGTGTGGGTATATTTAATG
>JAUXAJ010000114.1 GCA_030620005.1 Promethearchaeota archaeon
ACTGGATAGCACGCATCCTAATCCAAAAGGAGTGTCTGACGGAAAGATGATGTATATTGGATAATTCACTCTTTTAGGCAGGCTTTCGTCGAAATAAAAGGCTAAATACACGGGAAGTGTCGTATCTCCCTTAAATTGCT
Organism: Promethearchaeota archaeon; assembly: GCA_030620005.1. Next base: position 141 of record JAUXAJ010000114.1, read on the forward strand.
CTATTTCTTTTTTACTAAAATATTTTTTAGGAATGATAACATTCCGCTTTGCAACGAGCCATTTATTTGTTTTTATTCGCTTGTTTTTTCCCTTTACAAATTTTTCTGAGATGACTATTGACATCAAGGAGGCATTTATTCTCTTGTTTTTGAAATTGATTTCTTTTTCTATTTTTTTTGAAATTTCAAATTTTTTCTTAGGATATTCAAGTATTATTTTTTTTAAATTTTGTGTAAAGAGTAAATGCGAATATCTGGTTAAATATTCGTCTATCTTATCCAATTTTTTAATATCGTTGGATGATAACCGAGAATGGAAGGGTAATATAAGTCTCGTACCCTCAAAATATGGTTCATGATTCTCGTTTATTTCTGGATAAAATTCTTCATTCTCATGGTCCATGATGAACCGTAAAAGTGTTTTTCCTGAGTTGTATATCGGTCGATCAGAAACAGAAAAAACTGAAAGTGCCCCGAGATTCATGGCTCCAGTTTTTTCAAAATCTTTACCGCCTAAACACGGTGTCAACAATCTCTCAATATCGTTAGAATCAAAGGGTTTCCCATCGTTTATTACTTCAGCTTTTTTGGGTAGATTTATGTAAAACTTAATAGATTCCGCATCTGCGTCGTCAGCATTTTGAATGAGTTCCCTGACCCACGTTCTAACGTCGCTATATAGATTCTCAAAGCGATTGGTCGTCTGGTATGCAGGGTATATAATCTTTTTTCTTACCAAATTGCTATTGTTAAATTCTTTTTCCGTTTCCATTTTAATATCCCCGTGAATTATTGAATTTCAATAATTTTATAAAAAAGATAATGTTTATTAATTTTAAACTTAACTATAATGAAGAATAACTCTTAAAACGTAAAGTATTTTCAAATTTTATTTAAAAAATATTGAAAAAAGATTTTATTATCTTTTTAAAACTTTTCGCATTAACCAAATTGGTCCTGTATGATGGTGTCCCCAGCGTCCCATTCTATCAAAGCGCCTAAAACGTCTTAATATTAATGCAGCACCAATAGCCATTCCAATATCGTCGTCATCTTTATAATTTTGAGAAGTTGTCGATGGCGAAGATGTTTGTGCTTGAGAATTTTGATTTTGGAGTTTGTAAGGATTATTCTGTAACATTGAATTAGATAAAGGAATTGAGTTAGCTTGTAATGTTATTTCGTCGTCAAGTATTTCCACACCACATTCAGGACAGATTTTTGCTTTGAAGTCTAACGTTCCAAGTTGTTAGATTTAATTATAAAATTACAATAAACGCTCACACACCTTATTTTTAAATATTGGCGAAGAATAACCATGATAAGACTAAAATATCTTCGAGATGAAAAAAAGTTTCGAAAGGGTTTGCTAAAAGAAAATATCCTAATCCATTTTTAGATATTAATCCAGGATTTGAACAAATACATCATGTAGTTAAAAAAGATAAAACATCAAGCTTTACTTCGGATAATGATCCAACGGAAGTTAGAGAAAATTGCATGGAAATAATTAAAGAAATACACGAAACTCTTTCAAATTGCCAAAATTTAACTAATAAACAAAAGTTAGGTTATTGTAATAGCGAACGACATTTTATGAAATTATATTTAAGAGAATATATTATATCGAAAGAAATTAACCAATAAATGAATTTCAACTTTATTCGCGTTTATTAATGGTTGTTTTTTTCAATTCAAATTTTTTTATTCTTGAACAAGTTGAAGCAATAAGAATTCCTAAACATAGTAATACAAGTATTTTTTCGATGCGATAGAAAGGTAAGTTGAGTCCAATTACGCCTGGATTATAAGTTTTTAAAATAATTTCCCAATTGATACTTAAAAACCATTCGATACGAAAATTTGACGCGCAAGTGATAATTGGCATGCCGTAAAAGTGTCCGATTAACGCAAACATGTATAAATTCATTAAGCTAAAAAAAAATACGATTATCCCTAAAAAAAGATTAATTTTCACTTTACTCTTCTTAGATTTTCCACGTCCAATCATAGTTATATTGGCAAATCCAAAGGCTAATAGTGGAAGGCATTCAATCAAGCCTCTCATCCCAAACGAACATCCTGCCGCTGGAGAATACCAGATTGCCCACAAATAACTTTGGAGTAAAAAACCTAATAATAGTACAAACCCGTCAGATTTACTCAACTTAATTAACACAAAGAACAACAGTAATCCAATAATGAAAATGACGGATATCGGATGCCAAACAAAAAACCCATGCTGTCCAAACCATACTTCTCGAAAGCTTGGAGTTAAAGGAGTGAATTTAGAAATGTCATGAACCGTAGAAATTGGGACTCCAAATTGCACCCACCACGCAATTAGTTGAGGTGAAAATGCTATTAAAAAGCCCAATACCGCTAATGATATGCTGGTTAATAGAGATTTAAGAAAAATAGATAAAGTGTATTCTTTTATCCAATGTGTTATTGTTTTTTGGATTTGAGGCAAAAAAAACACGGAAAAGAGGATATTTTGCCAACGCACTAAGGAAGCAATTCCTAAAGTGAAAAATATCCACCAAACTTGTTTGTAATTTAACCTTTCGTGCCATTTTACCCAAAAATACATGACGATGGATATCGTAAAAAAAGAGATAGCGTGAGCCATTAAAGGACGGTCAAAAACGTAAAATAGTAATGGAGTACATAAAAAAACGGCAACTTGAACTAATTTAGGAGAGAATTTTTGTAAATAATATTTGTTGAGAGCAATTCCTAGAATTTTTAGTCCTAAATAAGTGTAAAACAAAGTTCCTAGATTTACTAAACATATGTTATAATAAAAAACTTGCATGTATTCGGGGTAAAAACCGGTAATGGAATGGTACACGCACACGCCCGGGTCATAAATTAAGTGACCTATAAGGTAAAAAGGGGCCCAAAATATTGCTGGACCGATAGACCATTCGTTTGGTTTTTCTCTTATAGGTAACGGAAAATTTTTCAAATTATTGTAAATGTCAAGGTCCCCATCTTCAAAGATGGATATCAATTGCGCGAAATAATACAATCCATCAAATGAATAAAAGGTAGAACCGTGGTAAATTACGAAGCAACACAATAAGTAAAAGATTTCAATAAAATAGTCGTTTAAAAAAGATTTAAATTTCATTAAAATGGGATTGGAAAGAAGTAATGCTTTCTTTTCAAGTATCATGTTAAATAGTCAATAGGAGTATCGAACAAAAATTTTTCTAAACTAACGCATTTATTATTCAAAAAACTAAATATAATAATCAAAAATTTGATGATCAAATATGAAAAAAGTGAGTTTTCCTGAAGGGTTTCAATGGGGTGCAGCTACATCCAGTTATCAAATAGAAGGAGCGTGGAATGAGGACGGGAAAGGCAAAAGCATGTGGGATAAAATTTCACACGATACTGGATTTATAAAAAATGACGATACTGGAGATGTTGCATGCGACCATTATCATCGGTATAAGGACGATATTCAGTTAATGAAAGAGATTGGACTTAATGCTTACCGTTTCTCCATATCTTGGCCTCGCATTTTTCCAACTGGTAAAGGCAGAATTAACTCCAAAGGCGTTAAATTTTACGATAACTTGGTAAATGAACTATTAGAAAATGAAATAGAACCGGTCGTGACCCTATACCACTGGGATTTGCCTGCTGCATTAAATGAAATTGGGGCGTGGGAAAGCCGCGAGGTCGTCGATGCTTACGTGGAATACGCAAATTTTATGTTTAATCATTTCGGTGACCGCGTGAAAATGTGGATTACATTTAACGAGCCAATGATTTTCACGTACTTCTTTTATTTTGGAGGTTTCTACGGCAAAAGAGGTGATATCGAAGGAGGTGTGAGAGCGTCTCATTTGGTTAATGTAGCACACGCGAAAGCTATAGGTGCTTATCGTTCGTCTGAACACTCCGATGGTCAGATAGGCATCACGCTAAATTTAAGTCAGGTATACCCCGAAACTGAATCTTCTTTAGATAAAACCGCTGCAACCACCGTTCACGCTTTAATTAACCGCTGGTTTTTAGACCCTGTATTTAAAGCATCGTATCCACCTGAAAGCTTAAAATTTTTTCAGGAGAGATTTGATTTATCCTTAATTACCAAAGAAGATTTAACTTTGCTCAAAAAAAATCCAATGGATTTCTTAGGAATCAATAATTATTCGTGTAGAAGAATTAGTATCAAGAGATCCGAAGATCTCACTAATTTGGGAAAATTATTAATGCCAAGTAGGAAAAAAAAGGGTGTAGAAGTTTCTGAAATGGGTTGGGAAGTATGTCCCGATGGATTATACGATCTATTAAAGTTGGTAGATGAAGACTATAACCATCCCCTTATCTATATTACGGAAAACGGAATGGCGTGTAAAGACGATAAAATAGTTGGTGGCATGGTGCAAGACGATGATCGACTAAACTATCTCAAGCGCTATTTTGAAGCGGCAAATAGGGCAATCAAGGAAGGAGTAAAATTAAAGGGGTACTTTGTGTGGTCGTTGATGGATAATTTTGAGTGGATTGAGGGATACTCTAAAAAATTTGGATTAATTAAAATAAATTACGACACTCAAGAGAGGATTTGGAAAAAATCTGCAATGTGGTATCGTGATGTGATTACGGCGAACGGTTTTGATTGAAACACGATGAAACACGTAATCTATAGAACTATAATGAAAAAAAATGTGTTTGAAAATGGTTGAAAAATGAAATATTTATTAATCTTAAAAATAAAAATTATAATAAAATCATAATATGGTGTTTTTAAAAGTGAAAGATTATTCGAATTGGGAACCTGAATTAGTTTTAGACGAGGAATCTCAATGGGTTGAAAAAAATAGACCTTGGTTCAAACATCGCGCACCAGATGTGCCAAGATCAATAAAATTTGATCCTATTCCGGTCCATGAAGCCTTAAGATTAGCTGCAGAAAAATATCCAAATAATGTGTGCGTATATCATAAACCTACTGATAAAAAATACACGTACAGAGAGTTTTTAAAAATTTCTGATAAGATTGCTAATGCATTACACGAGTTGGGTGTGAGAAAAGAAGATTCTGTCGGAATAATGTCGGCAAATGCGCCCGAATTTCTGTTTTGCTGTATGGGAATAATGGAAACTGGTGCTTCTGTAGCACCCATTAATTCTCTTCTTAAAGAAACAGATGTAGTTCATATAATCCGCGAAGCTGGTCATATAAAAACCGTCTTTTGCCACAAAAATAATTGGAGCGTCATTAGAAGGGCTAGAAAAAAAATTGCCATTGAAAATGTAATTTTAATTGGTGCTGAAGAAGCCAAACAAGATACCATCACGCTTGAAGAATTTATCAATGGTAAAGCCCCTAAAGCCCCTGATGTCGATATAGACTCCGATAACGATGTTGCTGCGCTACTATTTACGGGTGGTACCACGGGCTTGCCAAAGGGTGTCATGTTAACCCATAGCAATTTAATACACGATGCCCTCTCGGTCATATATAACAGTAAAGACCGTGAGGAAGCTGAAGCACAATTAGGTACTGCTGTAGTTTTAACCATCTTACCTTTATGTCATTCTTTCGGCTTCCAAGTATTATTAATTTCAACATTGATAGGTGCGATGCTCGTGATGTTTTCTTCTTTCAATGCTCCTGAAGTTTTAGAAGCGATTGAATATTATAAAGTCAAGACATTTACAGGCGTTCCAATAATGTATCAAATGCTTATTAATCATCCAGACTTTACAGAGCGAGATCTTTCTAGCATAGAAAGTTCAGGTGCGGGTTCAGCAGCACTACCACTGGTGCTTGCTAACAAATGGCGTGAAGTTGTGGGACTCGAAGTCGGTCAAGGTTTTGGTCTTACGGAATCCTCGCCAATCACGCACATGCAACCAAATTGGCTCCCAGAAATCAGACCCGCAAGTATAGGCGTTCCAATTGTAGATACGGATGCAAAAATCGTGAATCAGGAAACCTTAGAAGAACTTAAGGTTGGAGAAATAGGAGAATTATTAATTAGAGGGCCTCAAGTTATGAAAGGATATTGGAAACATCCTGAAGCTACGGAAAAAACCATTGTCGACGGCTGGTTAAGAACTGGCGATCTTGCTAGAATGGATGAAGATGGTTATTTCTATATCGAAGGTCGTGCTAAGGACATGCTTAAATATAAGGGATACAAAATTCTCCCAAGTGAGGTCGAGGAAAAATTATATCAACACCCTGCCGTCTTAGAAGCTGGCGTAATTGGAGTACCAGACCCTAATATTGGCGAAACTATCAAGGCTTACGTGGTTCTTAAAGAAGAGTATAGGGACGGAAAAATTACTGAGCGAGACATTATTGAATGGTCAAAAGAAAGATTAGCTTCTTACAAATATCCTCGTCAAGTCGAATTTTTGAGAGCCTTACCAAGAACCGCAGTAGGGAAGATATTTCGAAGGAAATTGAGGGAAAAGCACTTACAAACGCATCCAAGTTAATTTTTACTTTTTTTTTTAATTTTTTATTAAAGAATTAGATTAATTGTTATATTTTTTGTAGAAGAATTTAATTTTTAAAAACATTCAATTATAACAGGTGTTAAACTAATCTTTTATAGTGAAAATTTTTATCTTACAAAAAACTTAACACTTAGTCAAGAAATATCCAAAATAAGGAAAATTTTAATATTTTATAAAAGTCAATTAATTTAATTAATGTGCTTTAGCGCTAGCTTCTCCTCTTTTCTTAAAGAATTCCTCCTGATTTTTCATGGGTACAACATCTCTAACTTTTTTGAGTGAAATTGCCCCAGACGGGCAGTTAGATGCACATACTCCGCAGCCTATGCATAGTTCTTGCCTTATTATCATCATGTCATCTGTTAGATCTTTGTTATGAGGCCAATGATGGTATATTGCTCCCATGGGACATATTTCCATGCAGTCTTCGCAAAGAGTACATGTTTTTTCGTCGATAATTGGCTCAAAGTTAGATTTAGTAATAGAACCGTAGTTGTGGAGCTCCTTTACAGATTTTAAAAAACCGCAGCAACAAGAACAACAATTACACATGAATATCGCAGTGTCTTGCAAGTTAAAAGTTTCGTGAACTAACCCTTCCTTCTCTGCTTTCTCCATGACTTCCATCAATTCCTCCAACGATACTTCCTGTCCTACCCCGGAGTCAACCACGCTCCTGGCCAATATCCCGGTGGTTATACAAAAACTCTCGTCCGTGCGTTTACAGGGTTTTCCACCCAACTTTGCTGCGTTTCTACAGCTACATGGAACAACAGCGTATAATTTTGGGGTAGCTTTTGAGAGATACTCGTTTAATATTTCGTAAGGCAAAATCTGATATTGAACTTCAGTTGACTTGCTTATATCAACCAATTTTTCCGTTGGAGCTATCGTAGGTATGACTCGATAGACAGGATAAGAACTGGCGCTTAACTCAAAAGGAAAGCCAATTTTTTGGAGTTCAAGATGTGCCTCCGCAGCTTTTTTCATTCTTTCCGGGTCGTCCCTGTTGTGAGTAAAATACACCTCAAATCCTCCTGGCAAATAAGGTAATAGCATGTATAGTGGCCCTAATTTCATGATTTTTCCTTTATAATGCATGTCTCCTAAAATTTTGATAACATCTTCCTTCAAAATTCCTGAGAGTTTCGCAATTTTTCTTGCATTCAAGGTTTGTCCACTTTTTTCAAAAGAAGATATCAATAGTCTCGCTTCCTCTTCCATATACATGTTCGATAACAATCTTGTGATTATTTCATGTTTTGGAAATCCAAGTGCGTTCCCGCCAGTGCTTAGGAGGATTCTTAATTTTTCGTATAATTCTTCATCAACCATTTCAGTTTTATCTCTATAATTTACTTTTAATAAATTAAATTAAAAATTACTATATGATAATTCTCAGTTCAATATTTATAACTTACCATTTTTAAAACATTAGCGAAAAGTGAATATTAATTGAATCAAAACTTACGATAAAAGTATGCCGAGATTTGACTGTTATTGGTTTCAAGATCTAGTTTTTCTACAACCTTTAAATAAGAGTTAAAGCCTTTTAATTCATGCTTGTAAGATATTATTATAGTACCAAATTTAGCAGTTTTAAACACGTGATTTAAATATCTATGCATTGTAGGTAAAGAATAGATGTAAACAAAATCAAATTCATGCAAATTCTGTTCAAATATATCTCCAAATTTAATTTTTGCTTTTTTTAATAATGACCTTACTTGTTTTTTTTCTTGTTTTAAAGTTTTCATGCGTTCTTTCGCTTCTTGTATCAAATTTGCATTAATTTCGATCCCACACGATTTAATACGGTAATTTAGCGCAGAAAATATAATAACACCACCATTGCCAGCACCCAAATCAATTAATTTTTGATTAGAGTCTTTTTTTAAGCCAAAATCATCCTCAAGCGTTTGAAAAATGCTTCCTAAATGGTTTTCATTGGTTTCTAAAAATGGTAAAGCTAATTGTGAGTGAAAAATATAAGTATTTTTCCTTTTCATTTCATGAATAGTTAATTTGGAATTTTAAAAATCATTATCATATCTTTAATCTTATTAATGATAAAGAAAAGTTATGTTACTTTTCCGAATTTGAACTGTTGATAATCTATTCTATGTTAAATTCTTTAAATGTATTTTTTAATTTTATTCCAGAAATTAGAAAGTTTCTTCGTAATTTGATGAAATAACTTAACTTTCTTTTTTGTAAAATTTTAGGTGTTTCAAAATGACTACTGTTTTAATAACTGGAGGCACTGGTTTTATAGGCATTCCATTAGTTAAACGTTTATCTAACTTAGAGAACGATTTAAAACTTCTCGTGAGGGAAAGTAGCGATATCACACCATTTGAAAATTTAAAAAATATTGAATATGTAATAGGGGATATTCGCGATATCGATAGCCTATACAAGGCGGCTGATAATGTTGAAGTAATATACCATCTTGCTGCTTATACAGGAATTTGGGCAAAAGATAAATCCATTTACGAAGATATTAATGTAAAGGGAGCGGAAAATATTGCCAAAGTGGCGTTGGAAAAAAATATTAGGCTTATATACATGAGTTCATTCACTGCTATTGGACCAACCCCTAATGATTGTGAAGAACCAGTTGACGAGTCTTATGAAAATTCTGAACTTTTATTCATGGATTACGAGAAAACAAAATTTCGTGGAAAAAAAATTGTAAAAGAATACGTGGAAAAAGGACTTAATGCTACACTTCTCTATCCGGGTATTGTTTTTGGTCCGGGTGATTTTAACATCTTCGGAGAAATGCTGTTCGACATAGTTTCTGGTAAATTTTTAGGGTGCCCTGGAAAGGGAGACTCCATTGCTTGCTTTTCCTATATTAATGACATAGTTGAAGTTATGACTAAAATAATTGATAGAGACGATTTAAAGGGCGAAGATTTTATACTTGGCGGAGAAAACGTAAAATTTGGAGAATATCTCGATTTAATTGCCGAAATTGCGGAAGTTAAAAAACCAAGGCATTTTCCAATGAGCGGTGCCATGTTATTTGGTTGGTCATGTGAAGTAAAAGCTAGCATGACGAAGAAAATGCCCTATATTACTAGATCTACAATAACTAGTATAAAATATAATAGAGAATATTCCTCTAAAAAGGCTATTGAAAAGTTAGGGTATACAATAACCCCTTTAAGAGAAGCCTTGACAGAAACAATTGAATGGTATAAGGATTTTATAGAAAAGAATGGAACAAAGAAGAAAAAGATTGGTATCAGGTGTTAAAATAAATAAAGAACACAATGCTTCACGACTGTTTAACAAGAAAGAATTATGATGGCAATATTAGAAGGTTTGACCACTACTATTGAGTGGTATAAAAATTATATTAAAGAATGGAAAAAAATAAAATAAAATTTGAAATAAGGCATAAATGATGACAGAATTAAAAAGTCAGATGATAAATATAAGTGCATCTCAATCAGAAGAATGTAAAAACTACATGGTATATCTGGCTCAATATCCTGAAATATTTTCAGATTTAGTCACGAATTCCGTTTTAGGATTTTCAGTTTATGATTCATTTCACGACATGGAAAAAGTAAATCCCTTATATAGCTTTCATGTATTAAGAAGTGAACAAGGTATTGAACTAATACCTGATAAAGCTGAAAATTCAGATGTAGAATTAACGTTATCATCGGTTGCGGTTAAAAAATTGACCCAAACTAAAACAAAATCGGAATATATAAAATTATTTGGATATTTTTATAATGAACCGGACGAAGAAAATGGTTGGATTGATTTTGTTTTACACAAAAGAACAAGAACAATAATTGAAATGGGTTATGGCAAATTTGCCGTAGAAGCAGGTGTAATCGAAGATGAGTACGGTATATAAATAAAAAAAGATTATAAATTAAACTAAAGGAAAAAAATGACAGCAACAAAACAAAAAGAATTAGAAATTAAAAATAAGTATACAGGCGAGATTATCAGAACGATTCCCGCCGACACCAAAGAAACGCTAAAGGCCAAGATAAAGGAAGCTCACAGCCACCAAAATGAGCTGAATAAAATGGATTTCTTTGAAAGAGCAGAATGGCTTTCAAAATTGGCTTCAAAATTGCGATTTAAAAAGAAACACTTTAAAGAGTTGGTCGTGGCAGAGGGAGGCTTGCCTTGGAAGTATTCGGAATGGGAACTTGGAATCGTGACAACTGGCTTCATTTTAAAGCAAATAGCTTTAACGGGCTAAAAGTTTTGCGATTGGTATTATCAGTTCTTAAAGGATAAGCCTTTAACCAGCATTGAAGGCGAACAATTAGCCAGAATAAGGTATCTCCCGAAGGGTATGGCAGCTTGTATAAGCCCACGCAACACACCAATTAGCTTGCCGCTTTATCAGCTTGGAGCAAATTACTTGGTAGGAAATGCCGCAATCGTCAAACCATCCACGGCTTGTCCTTTAGCCATGCTCGACGCATATTCATTGATGGAAGAAATGGAACTCCCGGCTCTTAATGCTCTAACCATGGTCATTGCTCCAGGAGAATGGGCAGTAGACCTCTTTCTGGAGAGTTTCTATATAAGATCAATAATGTCAATAACGGCTAGCCACACTGCAAAGGATATCCTGGTTAGGTACGCTAAGGTCTTAGAAAAATCCGTTGATAGATCAATGGGCGTAAAAATGTACACGGGACCCTTCTCCAAGTTTAAGAATTTCTTTCTGGAATGCGCCGGTAATGATGCAGGCATAGTCATGGATGATGTGAACCTAGAACAAGTCGCAAAGTGGAATGCAATAGCGAGTTATACGAATTCGGGGCAGCAATGCTTTTCAATGAAGAGAATAATCGTACATCAAGACATTTATGATGAGTATATAGAGTGCTTGATAAAGGAAATTGAGAAGCTCAAGTATGGCGATCCGATGGATCCTGACGTTGATATTGGACCATTAGGCTCTAGACGGATTCTAATGATGCTAGATGTAATGTTACAAGATGCCGAGAAATATGATACCAAGATCTACACGGGCGGAGGAAAAGTGGATACGGGCAAGGATTATGGGCTTTTTTACGAGCCAACATTAGTGGAAATAAAACCCGAACTATGTGAAGACCTTGCAAAAGCACCATTTCTATGGCGGGAAGAAGCTTTTGGTCCCATCCGTTCAATAACTAAAGCTAAGGATTTTAAAGACGCTATTAGATTAGCAAATGCCAGCAATTACGGCATGAGGGCTGTTGTTTACACGTCTAATTTAGATAACATTGAAATATTTAAGAACGAATTAGAAGCCGCTAACATCTACATTAACGCAAGACCGATGCTTATTGACATCACTGTTTCATTAGGCGGAATTAAAGATTCAGCATTCCCTCCGGGTTGCAAGTATTACCCTCAAGAATTAGTTTACGGAAAATATATCTACGATGGCACGCCCAAGAATCTGGATAAACTCAAATAATTGAAAATCGTGAATGTTGGATGGATTCCGAGGATTTATATAACAAGTTAAAGAATTATTTTCCAAATACTCTTAATTTAATGCGTCATCTTAGCGTGAATGCGTGTTGGGAATATCAAATCATGGAAAATTCCACCAATGACGATAATATCAAATTAAACTATTTTTTACACAAGAAAGACCCCAATTCCTTGGAAATGACAAAAGAGAAGCCGGATCTTAAACCTGATTTAATATTATATTTCACGGAAAAAGCAATCTTAAAGTTAATTGAAGGGAATCCTACTGCTGATGAGTATTACGCCCGCTATCGTGAAGTAATGGACAATCCTCAACCCAGAATTGAATTAGACAATAAAGTAAACAAGCCGAGATTAAAGCTTTGGCAGTTAGGATACAAGAAGTGGCAGAAAGATTTCAATTTTTAATTTCAAAATTCTTGATTGCTTACTTTTATGATAAAAAAAATTAAATATTTAAGTTAAAAAGAACATTCTTTTAACGAAGAAAAGAATTTTTTAATCATGTCAAAACACACCAATAAAGAAAAGAAATGTACAGCTAATTCTGACGATTTAAAAAAAATATTAGTTCGAGAATTTATTAAAGATAAATTTGATGGAGTTCCTATTGAAAAATCAAATAATATCCCCAAGGTGAATATTTTGTCAAAAGAAGAAGAGGTTATGTTAACGATTAATGAAATTGCCGAGAGATTATCGGAAATCGAAGATAGAGGTGTAAAAGTCGGTATATTAAGCGAGTATGACGATTTCCTTAAAAAAAACAAGGAAATTATACGGAAAATGAATCTGGGAGCATTGATTCTGGATTATTTGTGAGAAAGTCTGTTTTTCCATGAGTTCCTATTTTAATGTTCAAAGAGAAAATGTTCTTAAATGCATTCACCAACATCTGGGGTTGGATGCAAGGAATGTTGAAGTTGCGTATGTAGACGATTTCGAATTTTATAAATTAATCAAATCCAACCATAAAATAGATTCTGTCCATTATAAAAACCTGGAGGACGTAAAAGAAAGATATAGGTTAATATGTAATGCGACTCTTGGTTTTAATAAATGGAAAGAACGGAGAGTTGTTATAAAAATTAACCAAAAATTTAATTTCGGTTTATTATTGGTTGAATTACTTCATGCAAAATCAATAACTCAAAGAAAAACGTTTATAAAACCTTGGATAAGAGAAGGTCTTACACATTTTATAGCAAGAGTCTTATGCTTTAAATGTGATATTGAACACGAAGAAAATACTCTTTATCGGTTATATTTTCCATTATGGGAAAGAATCTATGATGAAGTTGGTTTAAATAAATTAAGGCAAGTTCTATTTGTGGAAAACATTCAAGAATCTATAAAAACCCTAAAGCAAGTTTTCAACTATACTGATGATGACATTTTAGAAATTCCATATGGAAAGGCTATTAGCTTAATGCGTTCCTTGTTTTTGTGATGTCATTGATTGTTCATTTTTTTAATTAATCCAATAAAGAAAATAAGAGATTGAAGTCGCTTTAATATCTCCGAGAAAGATTAATTATAATGAGCGTAAAATACTTACCATTTTATCCGGGCATTTTTTAAGAAACCTCAAAATATTTAAGGTTCAAAATTTCTTTTATTGCTTTATTAGAAATATGGCATCTCTTTCTGATAAAATAAGCCAAGAAAATTGACGAATTGCTTTAATACCGATTATAGGGAAATTAAATTTTTGAATAATTATGATATCTTTAATGTCATCATCATCATTTTCATTGATATTTTTGATCTTTACTAAAGTCTCTTGCTCAGTGCCAATTATTTCAACCATGGATTTATAATTTTCGTAATCAATCATCCCTTTAACGGTTAAACCTTTCCCATGACCACTCCTTGACAGATTTAATAATAAAATTGTTTCTTCATCAAGACCTAAATATCCAAAAAAACCTGTA
>JAUXAJ010000373.1 GCA_030620005.1 Promethearchaeota archaeon
TAAAAGGCCATACTGGACCCATTCGTTTAGCGATAGACGCAAAAGTCCCGATTTATCTTGTCGGTATTACAGGTACGGAAAATGTGTATCCAAAGCACGCAAAAATGTTAAATTTCGGTCGAGGCTCTATTTTCAAAGCTGGAGAACCCTTCTTGGAGCATGAAAAATACTGGGACAAGCCCATGCCTAATTATGAAGAACTTCAAAAACTTACTGATAACATGATGGCAAGAATTAAGGACTTGCTCATGTACGACAACCTTGAAGCGTAAAAGTATAAAGGATTAAATGGAATGGAAATGTTTGGTCCAAAAAAAGCGGGAAAAAAACCGAAAGTTGGAATTCCTCAAGCACTTCATTATTATAGGTATTTTCCTTTCTGGAAAAAATTACTCGAAGAGTTAGACGTTGAAATCGTCTTATCTGGTCCTACAAACAAGAAGATCGTAGAAGACGGCGTTCAGCAAGGGTTCGGCGAGCTTTGCATTCCTGTAAAATTATATTACGGACACGTGCTAAAATTATTAAAGGACCATCCCGATTTAGATTATATATTTGTTCCCAGATATGTAGCAGAAGTAAAAGAAGCGTATTTTTGTCCTAAATTTATATCACTTCCAGACATCATTAAAATTTTACCTAATGTTCCAAAAATCCTAAATTTCGAAGTAAATGTAAAGGAATTCCCCATAACGACTTCTGCAATCGAATTAGGGAAAGAACTTGGAAAAAGTCAGTCCAAGTCTTTAAACGCATATAGAGAAGCGAAGAAATATTATAGGGAATATTTAGATTTTCTAAGGGAAGGGGCATCAGTTGATCACGTTTTAAGACTCGTAAAAAGAGATCTTCCGTTCAAATTGCCTAAGAAAAAGGACAAAAATGATTTAAAATTTTTATTGTTGGGTCATGGATACAATATTTTCGACACTTACATCAATTTGGATTTCCAGAAAAAGTTAAGAGATCGAAACGTGGACGTCTTGAACATAGAAAATCTACCTGAATCTATTTTTAAAGTACCCGTGATAGTAAACCGCAAGCTTCGCAACTATTGGAGGCACGAAGAGGAAATCATGCAATCTATAAGGTATTTCTTGACAAAAGGGCGGGAGGAAATTGATGGAGTAATATTCCTCATTAGTTTTGCGTGTGGTCCCGATAGCCTTATTTCTGAATTAATCATGCGCGATATGAAAGTTGTTGGACTTCCCTTTCTGGCGATAATAATGGATGAACATAGTGGTGAGGCTGGGCTTTTAACTAGAGTAGAATCATTCGTAGAGATGATTAGAAGGAAAAAAAAGAAGCTGGAGCTGGACTCAAAAAAAAAAGCAAAAGCAAAAACAATATAATTTTTTTTTCAAAAAACGAAACTTGTCTTATTAATTCTTTAGATCATTTTATAAAAAGGAAAAACATCACTAATGAACTATTACTAACCATTCAATCAAAAAACTTCTTTTTAACTTTTTTTATTTAAGATAAAAAATAGCTATATCTTTATTTCATCATATTTTTTTTGTAAAAAATTAAAAATGCGCAACATATTATTAAAGCATATTTATTTATTTAAATAATTATAAAAAAAAGTGAAAGGAAATGAGTGGAGAAGACGAATCTATCCATAAAGTTATAGTAATAGGCGATCCTAACGTTGGAAAAACAAGCTTACTCACAAAATTTTCAACGGGTAAGTTTAAAAATCAATATAATTCTGGGACGTATCGTTCCGCTTGTTGAAATTCCTACGATTGGCGTAAATATCGTCAAAGAACCAATAACAATAAAAGACGACAAGGAAAACGACAGGAATGCGATTCTTTTGTTATGGGATGTTGCGGGACAAATACAATTTCAAATGCTGCATAAACCGTATTTTAACGGCTCAAATGGGATGTTAATTGTTTTTGATACAACTCGGCTAAAAACATTTGAAAATGTAAAAAATTGGTATGAGACAACTCAAAAACACGGACTTGGCGCAATACCTCGCATAGTAATCGGGAACAAGATAGATTTAGAGGATGAAAGAAAAGTAACGAGCGAAATGGCAACAAGATTAAGCCATGAAATTGGAGCACCTTTTTTTGAAACCTCGGCAAAAGAAGGAGAAAATGTCAAATTGGTATTCGAAGAAATAACAAGACGCATTTTAAAAGCTCAAACTAAAAGTCTGAAATTTTTCTAATCTTTTTTATTTATTTTATTTAAAAGCCATGTAGAATTAATTTTTTTGATGAATTTTCATAGCAGTATCAAACAATTTCATAGCTGTATCGACTAAAGTAGAACTTTATTATAGATTTAAAAACAATCGTAAAAAAAAAAGATTTTTTAGATATTTGAGGATTGAAATTTTATTATTGGAGTTTTTTAGTATCAGTCAATCCTACTCCCATTTCATTCCAACTAATTTATAGGAATCAGATACACCCATAAGACTTTCAGTTTGATAACGAAAACCTTCAATTTCAAGAAATGGTACGAAATATTTCATAATCTCTTCAAAAGCTTCTTCTCCTTTTCCTCTTTCCGTATAAATTAAATGGTATTGCTTAAGGCCATTTATCCCCCCTG
Source organism: Promethearchaeota archaeon (assembly GCA_030620005.1). The sequence goes on from JAUXAJ010000373.1 coordinate 2,581, forward strand.
ATGTATTGAAAACCCTCCATTTTGTAACATGAGGTATCTCTCTTGGTCGTTTTAAATATAATTTTGCCACATCGATTGATTTATTAGGGGGATACCAAATTGTTAACATGATAATCATTCTATTTACCTCTTTTAATATTTTTTTTATAAAAATTGAATTTTGAAGCAAATAAATATGGGATAATCATATATTTAAATTTTTACAAATTTAAAGTTAATCTTTTCAGAACGCATTTCCAACTGGTAATACTTGGTTTCCAAGAAATTCAATAATTTCGGCAACCTATCAACGCTTACCACGTGAATGTTAGAGCTTTGGTGATAAGGATTTAAGAGCTCTTTTGTTTAAAAAGAGGATCTGCTTCTTGTAAAACTCTTCTTTGGACTTTTCCAATAATGCTTTTTGGAATTTCAGCTATTATATCAATTTGTTTAGGGCATTTATAGTGAGTTATATTCTCTTTACACCAAATTAGCAATTCTTCGGCATTAATTTTTCCTTCCGATCTTAATTGAACCCATGCCTTTACTAATTCGCCAGTTTCAAGATCAGGTAGACCTGCTACGGCAACCTCCAAAACATCTGGATGCATTCCGATTAATTCTTCTACTTCTTTAGGGAATACTGAGTAACCTTTCACTTTTATCATTTGTTTCTTGCGGTCGCGAATGGTAATTTGTCCCGTTTCGTCCATGAAGCCAATGTCTCCCGTTAATAACCAAGTACGGCTTTCCCACTCCTTTAATGTTTCCGCAGTGGCTTCAGGCTTGTTTAAATATCCTTTCATGACTTGTGGACCAGAAATACAAATTTCTCCGGTATATTCCTCGCCATATCCCTCAAGTGGACCCTTGCTGAAATCGTTCATGTCAAAAATCGCCCAATCTGTCCCAGGATAGGGCAATCCAATTTTTCCTGATTCATCCAAGCCATTAAATGGACCTGAACTAACTACAGTAGTAGCTTCAGTAAGTCCGTAAGCTTCCACTAATTTACCTCCACTTACAGCTTCAAACGCATCCT
>JAUXAJ010000059.1 GCA_030620005.1 Promethearchaeota archaeon
TGCCAATTCATCCGCTCAACAGCTTCACAATCTTGATACGGCGTTTCGAAACGCGATGTTTGGAATGTTTTAATGACGTAAAACATGGTAATTTGTCTTTAAATTACAGAAAAAAAGCAAAATTTAATATTTTTGAAATAATTTATCTATTTTAATTCTTTAAATTAATAAAACTAATCGTCATGTCAGAGATAAAAATATTTAGAATAACAGGATTTTTTCGTAAGTCTCACAAGAAGTATAAGTTTACCAAAGAAATAAGAGCATTAAAAAAAGAAGATGCACTTGAAAATGCTCTAACGCAAATAACTTCTATTGGACTTTACAGGCGTCAAATCAATATTCAGGAGATAAAAGAGATTAGTCTTGAAGAATGTAAGAATTATCTCATAAGGGAATTATCTCAATAATCAAGAATAAAAAATTCATGAGTTATTAAAAATGGAAAATACTCAAAATTATCAACAATATTTATTTCAATTTCAATCTTTAAAACAACAACTAGACATGTTCACTAATCAATTAGAAATCGTTAATGCGTCTCACGGAAATCTCCTTAATACAAAAATAACAATTGAAAACATGAAAAATTTAAAAGAAGACGATGAGATATTAGTTCCTATAGGAGGATTAATTAATATCAAGGCAAAAATTAAAGAACCTGAAAAATTATTGCTGTATATTAACCAAGATGTTGTTATCGAAAAAAATTTGGATAGCTCAATTGAATATATTGATAAACTGATTGAACAACATCAGTCACAAGAAAATTTTTTAAGAACTCAAATTCAAAATTTAGAAATTAATCTTAAACGAATTTCTCAAGAAATACAACTAAATAGTCCTCAACGATAGTCTTATTCAATCTGGTCATGTTTTATCATTATTGTATAAGTGAAAATTAATGAAATTAAAAGATGTTTTTTCGACCTTTGTTAAAAAGACTCTAACTGAAAAGAAGTTAGACTCTGCGATTAAAAATTTAATGTTACTTCTTATAAGTAATGATGTGGCTGTTGACACTGCCGACGCAATCTGTAAAGGGATCACGCGTGCATTTAAAGGAGAACAAATTGGTAGGTTAAGTTCAGTAAAGAAGAAATTATTTGAAACTTTAGAAGATATCATAGCAGAGATCTTAACTCCAGATAAAGAAATAGATTTAATTAAGGAAATCAGAAAGAAAAATCCCGGGCCTTACGTTATTGTCTTCTTAGGCGTTAATGGAACCGGCAAGACGACCACCATGGCAAAGATTGCTCATTATCTAAAAAAACATGATATTTCTTCTGTAGTTGCGGCAGCAGATACATTTCGAGCAGGCGCAATTGAACAATTATCATACCACATGGACAATGTGGGAATAAGAGTTATAAAGCACGAATATAAATCGGATCCCGCTTCTGTGGCTTACGACGCTATTGAACACGCTAAGGCGAAAAGCTTGGATGTTGTATTAATAGATACTGCCGGTAGGCAAGTTTCTGATAAAAATTTAATGATAGAGATGCAAAAAATTGTTCGCATCTCTCAACCCGATTTAATCGTCTTTGTTGGTGATGCCTTGGCTGGTAACGACGCTTTGTATCAAGCGAAAGAGTTTAAAAAGCATGTAAAGATCGACGCAATTATATTGACAAAATTAGACGCCGACGCTAAGGGAGGGTCCGCATTGTCTATTTCGAATGAAACTAAAAAACCAATAATATTCGTGGGCGTCGGACAGGGATACGACGATATAGAAAAATTCGATAGAGAGCTCTTTGTTTCAAACATTCTCGATTTGAATTGAAATATTATCTAATAAACTTTACTCATTAATCTCTTTTAAATTGAAAAAATTTTTTAAAGACGGTAGGTTAGTTAATTTGTGACAGCTTTTCCTAAATATGATGCTTATAAAAAGAGTAAAAAGGAGAGTTATTATACCCGAATTAAAGGATTCTTGAAAAACGCCAAGAGAATACTCAAGCTTGCGAACAAGCCGGACCGAAAAGAATATTTCATGGTGTGGAAAATCTGCGCAATTGGGATTGCACTCCTAGGGGCACTTTCATACGTTATCCAGCTCATTTTTTCTGTGGCAATCCCTTTGGGGAAGTGAAGATTGATTCTATTAATGATTATATTGGTTTAAATCTATCTGCGAATGATATGATAAAATGTTTTCAAAGAGTAAGATTTTCTCTTTTTAATATATTTTAAATTAAATTCAATATTTTTGTCATATTGTGAGAAATCGTGAAAGTAAATTTAAAGTATTCTGAAAACCAACATTTCGTTGCTATAGCAAGACAATTTAAAGGAATCCATGTTGACGAACCCGAATCCTTTCAAGGCACGAATTTGGGGCCTAGCTCTGTTGAATACATGTTAATTTCAATAGGCGGATGTTTAGGAAGCACATTTGCTTATTGTTTATCAAAGAATAATGTTAAAATTGAAAAGTTAGAAATAGTTATAGACGGAAAACTAGAGCATGTAGGTCCTAAAACGCGCCTTAGGTTAGTTAATGTCGATGCAGAATTGAGATTTATACCTAAACCTGGTGAATCGTCAGAAAAGATAGATTCGTGCGTAAATAGCTTTCAAGACCATTGTATAGTTTCAAATTCAATCGCTCAAGGCTTTTCCATCAATCTAAATATAACACGACAAGAAAAAGATAAAAAAGATAAATTAAAAGGATTAGAGTAAAAAGCATGTAACTATTCAGAAGAAAAACACGTTAGAATTATCTGGAATTTTTAATTGTTCTTCTTTGTTTTTACACGCAATAAATAAAATTTTCATCTTCAGTAAGAGTGTAAGAAGACGAATTGTTAGAATACCGTCAATAACTAAAATTTTAACGTCCTTATGCTTTTGAATATCTTCATATATTTCACTAACTTTCATTTCGAATAATTGTTCTCCCTTCTTATTAAAACCAAAGCATTGTCCAGGTTTATTTTTGTTTATCGCTTCGATGATATTTGATTCATTTTTTAATTTTAATTTACTTAAAAATCTATTGAGAGCACTCTCTTTCCCTTTATATATTTTCTTCTTTTTATACTCCTTATTCATTTTTTTTGCTGGCTTTTTGTTTCGAAGAGCTTTGATCATTTGCTTTCTAGTCAACTCTTCGACTTCGAGACCTTCGGGAGCTCTAGCAACAAAGTCTAATTTCGCCACTTGTAAAAGTTCGTTCAAAATAATTGTGCCTCCGCGATCTCCATCCAAGAATGCTATTACTTCATTTTTTTTCTTCGTTAAGCCAATAATTGATTTTGGTACTTGAGTTCCTTGAACGGCTACCGTGTTCTTCACGCCGATTCTTAATAAATTTAAAACATCAGCTCGTCCTTCAACGATAATAATTTCTGGACTCTTTTCAAGATCTGGTCCTGCTGGTAAACTATCTGGCCCCCAAGAGACAATCTCACCAAGCCTAATGTCTGCATCTATCTGTTTTTCTATTTCACTTGATTCTAAAGACTTTTCATCCCATTTCTTTAAAAGTTCCGCTGCTCTTACAATGATTCTTTGTCGCTTAGTCTCACGTACATCGCGAATATTAATTAAATTAATCTCTGCTTCGCATGGACCAACTCGAGAAACTGTTTCGATGGTAGCAGCTAAAAGTGCAGTTTCTTTTCGAGTCAATGAAGAAGGTACTTTAATTAAACCCGTTGAGATCCCATCTTTTGATTCGGTTTCTACTTCAATCCTTCCGATTCTTCCTGACTTCTGAAGATCTCTCAAATCTAAATCTAAAAGAAGCCCCTCAGTTTGACCAAAAATGGCGCCAACAATATCTGACTTCTCAACTACTCCTTTAATACTAAACTTAGTCTCAATTATATATTTAGTTGTAAAATCTGTTTGATTCATGTTCTTAATCCCTCACATTACTATTTATTTATTTTTTTTTCACATTATAATAATTATCCTAACTTTGATACTCATGAATTAATTAATCTTAACTTAATCATGACTTACATGATCTTATCTCATGCAATCTTAAATCATGATTTGTAAATCTGAATGATAATTGAATTAATAATTTTGATTTGTAAGATTGTTAATGTTAATATGTAATTTATTGTATATTCTATTAAAATATTGATTTTGGTTATAATATTGATTTGTAAGTCTGTCTAATTAATTATTATGATGTGTAAATCAATTAATTATATTAATTTGTAATTTTGTTAATATTAATTGTATTTATAATTAAATAAATTGTTTAAAATATTTATCTTTTTGCTAATTTATTTTTAAAATTTAAAGTAATAATTCTTATTTTATTCTTTACATTAATATAACGATTTTTGATTCCTTTGATGTCCAACTTTAAGTAAGTTTTTGAGACCTAGTTGTTATACATCATTTTAATATTGTGACTCATACAATTAGCTTTTTAAGGATTATAATATTTTGACATGTAAATATTGAAAATTGATTTGCTAAATGATTGAAAAGATTATAATTCTGGGAGGAAAAGGAGGTGTTGGGAAAAGCTCAATAAGCGCAGCAACAGCAGTTTCCTTATCAGACTTCCTCCCAGACAAGAAAATATTGATTTTATCTTTTGACATAGCTCATAATCTAACCGACCTTTTTAAATGTGAGATTGACAACAAATTAACGCGGATAACTGATAATCTTTGGGGCATTGAACCAGATCCAAATGTCTATGCCGAAGAGTACACGCGAGAATTTGCCGCAAAAATGCGAGCCTTGATGAAAAAGATGCCACTTGTAGGCCACATCCCACAAATATCAACTTTTATAGATACGACATTCACGGCAAATTCCATCCCTCTTGCGTTAAAAAACAGCATGTTTTTCCAAAAAATTTTAGACGCCGATAGTGACCTCTACAGGGCTGATCTTGCTGAAGAGATCGATTTCGACATTGTTATAGCTGATTTTCCTCCAACGGGAAACATGATTACGTTATTTGAGATTCCAGAAGATCAAATTAGAGTTCTCTTGAAATATTCTTTAAACTTCTTTAATTCAATCAGAAACGCCATGTCGGGCATTAAAAAAGTAATGATTAGACCAATTACTAAATTATTTAACCCGTTTGGAAGTACTGAAAATAGAAGGGAATTGGGCAAGGAGATTTTTAAAATGCTCCAGGATCTCGAAGAACGTGGCACTCGAATAAGCGAATTAATTCACAATATAGGTTCTCTTCGCTTAGTATCTATTGCTGAAAAACCAAGCTATGAGGAAATAAAAAGAGCTCGAGATATGACGCAAAAATACGTTTCTCTTGATGCAGTTCATATTAACATGTTAACTCCCAAAGAATCTGCAGAAAGTTGCGATTTTTGTGGGAAAATGCATTCCTTGCAAGGGAAATACGCGAAAGATATAAGGGACGAGTTTAAAAATCTAAAGATTTGGGAATCCAATAAATTAAAGGACGAACCTATTGGATTAGAAGGATTAAGGAGATTAGCTCGCGAAGTTTATGGAAATGCGAGTGCCGAAGACATTATAAACCCAAAGGTATAAAAAATTTCGATAAAGATTAAAAAAAAAAAGATTAGTTAAAAAGAAATTTAGTTTATTTATGTTCCTTCATCGTAGCCGTGGATGTAATTATATTGCTCATCCGTAAGTTTGTCAATCTCAACGCCCATTGCTTGAAGTTTTAAGAAGCCTACTCTATCGTCGATCTCTACAGGCACATCAACCATCCCTGGTTTTAGTGAATCCTTGTTTTTGACGATGTATTCAGACATTATTTAAGTTCTCTCCTCGTGCTTTCGAATTCATAAATATTTTGACTATTAAAAGAAAAAATTTGATTATTTTTAATTATCTTTTTTTACAAATAACCTTGAGAAAGAGAATATTAAGATCCAACCAAAAACAATATACATCAATGTAAATTTCGCGAGTGCGAAGCTCGAATGAGGGATTCCTAGCCATGTGGGAAATCCTGCAGGATCTGAAGCCATCAATAGTAGAAAGATATTCTCAAGAGCATCGCAACAAGCAGAAATTATTCCTAGTATAGCAATAACATATCCGACTTTATTCCAAATAGAATCTTCTTTTAGTTGTTCTGCTAACAGTAACGAAGTACTAAAGAAAAAAGTACCATATGCAAGCATGAATATATAATCGAAAATATTAGCAAGAATGAATAACTTCATCTCATTTTCATTCATAAGGTCAAATTTCGATTTTATATACATACCACTGAACCCAAGTTGTGCTTCTTCAAGAGTACCAGAAAAATTGGACATTTCAAGTAAGATCATTACAACTGCCATTGAAATAATTAACAATATGAATGAAAAACCGACTAAATATTTCAAGGTCTTTTTGGAAGGTTTCTCAGCAAGAAATTCAAATAACACTTTTTCCACTTTCTAAGTAATTATCAAAAAATTCATTAATTGGAAATGGTTTTCCATGTCTAGGATAAACGATGTTAATATTTAACATTTTAAGTTTGTCAATGCTCTTCTCAAAAGCTTCATGATCCACGATCAAATCATTCTTAGTAGGTATTTTTTTATTCATGAGCAAATCCCCGCAAAAGAAGTCACCTCGAGCAGTTAGAAATCCAAGAGAACCCTTAGAATGGCCAGGAAGATTATAAACAGTAATATTAAATCCGTATTCGTTCAGAGATTGTCCATCGTCAAGAATTATATCTGGAGTGAATCGATCTTCTTTTTTTAATCTTAATCCTAATAAACGGATGAAAAATTTACCTAGTATTTTCATAAGTAAATTTAGGTTCCGATTCCACGCAAAATCTCCCAACTCGACCATTCCTATATCTTCACGATGCATGGCAATTTTTGAACCATATGTGTTACGGATGTATGCATAGTTTCCCGTGTGATCAGAATCACCATGAGTTACTAAAATTAATTTTAAATCACCATACTTACAGCCTGACTTCTTGATCATCTTTTCTACTTCAGCTCGATTTCTTGACAAACCACTATCAATTAATATATATTTATCCTCTTGCTTCAAGAGATAGCAATTAACACTCTTCAATCCTATAATCGTCAAATATTCATGCATCTCATTTTTTACATAATCATGTTTCGTAGTCAGATTTTTAGTCTTTAACATTTTTTTTTATCACCATAAATAAATGAACATTCGTTTATTATTAGAAATAAATGAACATTCATTTATAAATCTTTTCATTACTAAAAATTGTGATCTGAAGTGCCTACTCAAATTTTAAAATAGAAAAGTTTTAATGAATGAGCGTTTATTTATTTATTAATATGAGACTTCGTGATAAGCAAAAACAAGATGCCATAATAAAAATATCTATTAAGTTAGTAAATGATCTAGGATTTTCTGGAATTTCAATCTCAAAGATAGCAGAAGAGGCAGAAGTTTCTCCAGCTACGATCTACATCTATTATAAAAATAAGGAAGATTTATTTACAAAGATATATATTGATATCAGAAATAGGATGAGTCAAGCATCGTTGCAAGGAGTAGATGATAGTAAGTCTATTAAAGCTCAATTCAAATCAATTTGGCATAATTTTTTCACTTACTCTCTTGAACATATTGATTATTTAATATATCGTGAGCATTTCGAGCAAACTTTAATGATGAATAATATTCATCAAGAAGAATTTGAACTTTTTAAACAAGTAACTAATCTCTTCAAAAAAGGGATAAAAGAAAAAATTATTCAGAACCACCCATTACCATTCTTGACAGCCTTTGCTTTCGTACCTATAATTACGCTACTTAAATTCAATTCCGAAGGATTGATCAGCATGGATGATGATTTAATTCACCAAGCTAGTGAAATAGCATGGAATACCATAAAAAATTAAAATAAAAGCTGTATTCCAATATTAATAATAGTGTAGATATATTGAAATAAGATTAACATTTTTGAATTAATAAATTAATTTTGAATAATTACTGATAATTTCGTTAAAAGATTGAATACTTAGATTGCAACAGAAAAGAAAAAAAAGATTAACAAAAAGATTTAAGTACCTTCTTCGTAGCCGTGGATGTAGTTATATTGCTCCTCGGTCAATTTATCAATCTCAATACCCATGGATTGAAGTTTTAAGAAACCAACGCGATCATCAATTTCAGTCGGAACATCAACCATACCGGGTTTCAGCGTGTCCTTGTTTTTGACGATGTACTCAGACAGTAGAGATTGTAAACCAAATGACATATCCATTACCTCAGCTGGGTGACCTTCAGACAGAACTAAGTTCGCTAAGCGTCCTTTGGCAAGTAGATATATTCTTTTTCCATCAGGAAAGGTGATTTCTTCTACATCACTTCTTATAGGTTTGATTTCCTTAGCATATTCGTAAATCTCCTTGGTTGGGATTTCTATGTCGAAATGTCCAAGATTACCTAAAATAACTCCTTCCTTAAGAGCATCAAAATTTTCTTTTGTAGGTAATATCACGTGTTTACATCCCGTCGCTATTAATATAATATCTGCTGTAGGTAATGCCTTTTCAATTGGCATTACTTGAAAACCAGCAAACCTTGCTTGAAGCGCTTTTATTGGATCAATTTCTGTTACTATTACATCAGCACCCAATCCCCGAGCTCTCAAAGCCATACCCGAAGAACAATGACCATAACCAGCGATGACTACAACTTTACCGGCAAATAAGACGTGCATTCCATAAATTGCCGCTATGATTCCTTGTCCAGTGCCTAATTCATTATCAAATTGGTTTTTACATCGGGCATCGTTGACAGGGAATAACGGAACTTTTAAATCTCCTGCTTTATCCATTGCTTTAAGTCTTTTAACGCCAGTAGTAGTTTCTTCTTGACATCCGATGATTATTCCTTCAGTAATTAATTCAGGAAACTCTTTATGAGTAGTAACAATCATATCTGCGCCATCGTCAATTAAAATATTAGGTTTGGCTTTTAAACATTCACGGATACACCAATAAAACTCTTCGTCTGTATTTCCATGCCATGCAAAAGTATTTATACCTTCCTTTACAAGAGCGGCAGCTACATCATCTTGAGTGGATAGTGGATTACTACCACATAAATAGACTTCTGCGCCACCTGCTTTTAGGGTGCGCGCAAGATTTGCAGTTTCCTTTGTTATATGTAAGCACCCTGCGATAATTATACCTTCTAAAGGTTTTTCCTTCGAAAATCTCTCGCGGATCACTTCAGCAATAACTGGCATCTTATTTTCGGCAACATATAGTGCTTCTTTACCTTTTTCTGCCAAGTTTTCGTCAGCAACTTTATAATTTACCATATAAATCACTTTATATTTTTTATTACTAAATTATTTGTTATGTTACAATTTTTATGATAATATTTAAATATAACCATCCAATAATGCAAAATATATTTTAATAATTTTTGGCAAATTTTTAACATACTATTATATACCACATTTTGTGAAAAAAAAAATGAAACTAAATTTAATAGAAAAATTAAATTCTAAATCAAAACCTAATTTCTCCAAGATTTCAGAAGAATTAGATATATCGAGAGAAACACTAAAAAAATATTTTATCGATTTAGAGCGTAACAAGCTTATAAAAAATTTTACCATCAACATTAATCCTAAAATGCGCCCAAATTTGAAATATGTGATTTTAGAAATTAAAACCAATCCAAAAGAACCTCAATTAGTAGAGGAATTGCTAAAAATACGCCAGTTAAAAATGTTGGATGGCATTTTTGGAGAATATTCTCTTCTTGCCCTCTTCATGTTCAAAGACTCAGAGGAATTTAACGAGGTTCTGGATACAATTGATAAAATAATGGCAAACTCTTACTTTAAAAAGTATCAAATAATTGAAACAATTAAAATATATAAGACCCATGGAATTGACTTATCTAAAATAAATTTAGACCCAAATTTCAATCCTGATAATATGGATCGTCTTATTTTAAAAATATTACAAGAAGAACATGAATTAAAATTGTTCTCTGCATTTGAAATATCTAAAACTTTAAATAAAAACCCTGATATAGAAATATCTCAATCAACCGTTTATAAGAGAATTCGAAAGCTTGAAGAAACTGGAATAATTCTTAATTACTCAATTAATTTCAACCCGAAAAAAATTGGATATAGAGGAAAATTTATTGTCCGTATAAAACCAAAAAATCCTTCAAAATACAACGAACTTGCGCTTAATCTGGTCAAGAAAAAAGAAATCACGGATTTATTTCGGATTGGTGAGCAATACGGATTATTTACCATTGTAAGAGTAAAGAAAATTGAGGATTATGGGATTTTCATTAAAAATCTTTACGATAATGAAGAGATCGAAGATACTTGGACCAATTTTATTTTGGACGAAAGAAAGAAGTATACAAACTTCGTTCTATATTGAGTGGTCCTTGGATTTCTTCTTTTCTTTTCTCTTTCTCTTAGCTTTTAAAACTTTTAAAAAAAAAATTTATTTATTAGTATATGTTTTTATTTGATTATCAATATTTAATTCTTTCAAATAGAGAATTATCATGAATTCAATAATAATAACAACAATACAATCCTTTCAATTGTTTTTTATATTGCTTCAATTAATAGTCGGCTGTACCTTAATTGTTAAGATGAAAAAAACAAAATTATACAATTTAATACCGCTGATTATATACTTTTTACTTAATTCATTATTGTTATTACCTTTACCATATCTTTTCTTCCAAATAATAGCTCATTTTCCAAGTATTAGTCTAATTTTCTTTACAAAATATACTTTTTACAAGGAGAAGAAAAGTTCTTACATGTTAATTATAGGCATTGTTAGTGTCTTAAAATTACTTGATTTTACAATAAAACTCTATTTCCCTTTTTCTTTTCCGATGAAATACGGAATTTCAACTGATATGCACGTTTTTCTTTATTACTTATACCTAATCTCCATGGCAGGTATAAATTTATTATCGCATGGATTTTTAGCGCATTCTACTCTGTCTTACTATAATAAGATAAAAAATCAATCAATTGCTCCTTGGATAAAAAAACGATACATTATCATTGGAATTTCCTCATCGTTTCTTTCATTAAATGGTATAGCAATGCTTTTCATGCCTTGGTCTACGAAAGGTTTCGAAGATCCTCAAGGATTTCTGGTTGGAATTTTCATATTAGTGATGACAGCAATATTTTCCATAGGGAGCGTAATGGGTTGGATGATGCCGCAAAAATTCAAGAATTATTTCGATAGAAATTATGAGCCAACTATAGAAGATGAAAAATTATCCGAAATAGATCTAATAGAAAAGATAAAAAAACAATTAACTGATAGAGGTTTTCATGGAAATAATTAATTATTTAGGCAAAATATTAGCCGAGAAAATAAATGTTAGCCCTCCCGCAGCACGAGGATTAATAAAATTATCCATCAAGGACGAGTTAGATCCGTTTAGACCTCTGAACCAAATTAATTTTAACGAATTAAAAAAAGTCATTGAAAATGCCTTAAAAGAAAGATTGAAGAAATTAAAGATACCTGTTTATGAAATTATTATCGCCTTAATGCTAAAAGAGTTAACAGATAATCAATCTTTAATCACAATGGCAAATGTATGAGTCAATTAAATTCTAAAAAAGTATGATAAAACAAAATGGAGAGAAAATAGAGAATTCCATTTTTCTTTATTTGTTTTTGATTGCATGTTTTTTTTATTTATTAAGGAATGGTTTCATGTATAAATTAAATTAAATTTATATCATTATGTTATTATCATTTCTATAACACTTTGTAAAATATTTAATTTATATCAAAATTAATGTAGTCTCCTTATAATATGAGTTCACAGATAGATTTGAAATTTCGCTCCATCTTGGATAAAATGGATCAGCCGATATATATATCAGACCCAGATACTTACGAAATTCTCTATGTAAACGAAAAAATGAAAATATTACATGAAGATGAGCTAGTAGGGAAAAAATGTCATGAATCTTTTCACAATTTAGATGTCCCTTGTTCATTTTGTACTAACTATAAACTTTTTGGAAAAAATCCAATTTCTCCATATACATGGGAACATTACAACGAAAAACTTGATAGATGGTATTATTGCACCGATCAAGCAATAGAATGGGGCGTGAATAAAAAAGTCCGCCTTGAAACGGCGATTGACATCACGGAGCAGAAGCAAGCAGAGGAGCTGCAGCAGAAAAAATATCGAAAAATTATAAATGGTATTGTAGATATTATTATAGAATCAAATATCAAGGGAAAAATTACGTACATAAGTCCTCAAGTGAATGACATTCTAGGATATCAACCAAATGACCTTTTAGGGTCGAATGTAGATAAATATATCCATTCGGACGATTTTATGAGGATTGAAGATTTAATTAAAAAAGCTATTAAATCAAATAAAACAATAATTTACGAAAGTAGGGTAAGACATAAAAATGGACGTTATATTTCAATGATTTTTAGAGCAAAAATATTAAAATTGGGCGATAAATTAAAGGTTGTGGGCGTTTTAAGCGATATCTCTAAAGAAAAGGAAGCTAAACAACAATTAAAAGAATCTGAAGAAAAATATCGAAATCTCATTAACAATGTCTCTGATGTCATAATAGAGACAGATTTAAAGGGAATGATTTTTTATGTTAGTCCTAAAGCTCATGTTAATTTCGGTTTTAAACCAGAAGAATTAATCGGACAAAAAATATTTAAATTTATTCATCCAGAAGAACTATCAATAATGATAAATGAGATAAAAGAAGCAATTAGTTTAAAGGAGAATATTTCCGTTGGATTTAGAATGCTTCATAAGAATGGAAATTACATTTTTGTTTTAGCTAAAGGAAATTTGGTTGAAATTAATAATGAAAAAAGACTAATTGGCGTAATAAGTGATATTACAGAACAAAAACATTCTCAGCAAATAATTAGAGAGTCCAAACAAATGTTGCAGTTAGTCATGGACAACATCCCTCAATTTATCTTCTGGAAAGATATAAATTCAATTTATCTTGGTTGTAATACAAATTTCGCAAGAGTTGCTGGGGTAGGCGAACCAGAGAACATTATTGGTAAATCAGACTACGACTTACCGTGGAGAAAATCGGAAGCAGAAACTACTTATGAAACAGATCGCCTTGTCATGGAATCTGATAAACCCGAATATCACATTATAGAACCACAACTTCAAGCTGACGGTAAAGAAGCGTGGTTAGATACAAACAAAATACCCTTACACGATTCACAGGGTAATGTTGTTGGTCTCCTTGGAACTCATGAGGATATATCAGAACGCGTGCTTGCTGAAAAAACATTAAAAAAATCTGAAAAAAAATATCGTGAAGCGTATAACAACGCAAATTTCTTAAAAGACTTATTTTCTCACGACATGAGTAATATTTTACAAAGCATTCAAATGGCATACGAACTTAACGAACTTTATATCGAACAAAAAAGCATTGAAAATCTAAAGGATTTAGCAAGAATTATTAAGGAATTAGTCAGAAGAGGGGCAAAGTTGGTTGATAACACTAGAAAGTTAACAGAAATAGAGACTTTTGATAATCCAGCAAGTCCGATAAATTTAAAAGCGATCATAGACCAATCGATAAAAAATGTACGCAATAGATTTGATGAAAAAAGCATAAATATTCACATTGAATCGTTTAACGCCAATAATTTTGTTCAAGCAAACGATTTTTTAATAGATGCGTTTGAGAACATCTTAATTAACGCTGTACTCTATAATAAAAATCCAATAATAGAAGTCAAAATTAAGGTTTCTCAAGAAAAAAAAGCTGATCAAAATTTTATAAAGTTGGAATTTAGTGATAATGGAATTGGGATCGAGGATGTCCGTAAGGAAACAATTTTCTTGAGGGCTTTTAATAAAGATAAGACAATTAGTGGATTGGGTTTAGGATTAACGCTTGTAAAAAAAATTATTGAGAGTTATAAGGGCTATATCTGGGTCGAAAATAATATTAAAGGAGATCGTTTAAAAGGAAGTAATTTTATCGTTTTAATCCCTAGAGCAGAGTAAAATCCCCTATTGTTTTTATTGTCTAAAATAAGAAATAGTTTTAATAAAAAACCTTTTTAGTAAAAATCAAAAAAAATAATTCTATATCATTATTTCCTTTATTATTAATCATGAAATTCTTTTTTGAATTATTGACTAAAAAAATAGGATTTTCGAGAATTGGACGAATATCTCTGTCGAAGGGCTCTAAAAAATTCATATCTACACCAAATATTATTATACCAATAAATAAAACAACGGTTCGACAGATTGATTTTATCAGACAATTTGAAAATCAAGAATTGTTCTTGATTTCTAAAGAATACTTCTTAAAAATCGGATTTTTAAGAGAAAAATTCAAAAATACGGGATTTCTGTTTGGTTATAAAGGGACTATAAGAAAATTTCAAGAGATTTTAGCAAAAAATATTACAATTTTCTCAGAAGATAAGGTAATTGCCATCATACCTTTTAATATCCCTACTACAACTATTAGTAAGGAATTTTCAAAAAAAGAAATTAAAAATTACTTGAATTTGGCAGAACAAATTCTGAGGAATTACTCTTCCATCAATTTTGGTTTATCTATAAAAATATTTGATAATTCAGAACTTATTGATCTCTACATTCAATTCATCAAAAACTTTGATAATATAAAAATGATAAATCTAATCGATATTTTTGACAATTTCAACAACTTTCGGAATATTATAAAGATTATCGTGAAAATTAAAGATGAATTGGATAATAATATTGTTCTACTTGCATCTGGGAGGATTACCCCAAAACACTATCCAATGCTAGTTTATTTAGGAATTGATTTAATCGACAGTTCTTATTTATTATATTTATCAACTGAAAATTTTTACGATACCATAGAATACCTATTACCAATTTATAAAATTAGATTTTTACCATGTTCTTGCGTTGCTTGCGAAGGAAGATTAAAGGATCTATTAGAACACAAATATTCGTCCGAAAAAATAGAATTACTGTGCCTACATAATCTAATTTCTGCTTCAACTTACATGAAAAAAATTAAGCAATATTTAAACTATGAAGATTACCGAGCATTCGTAGAAAAATCTTCGTTTGATAACATGAATATAATTTCGATGCTGAAAATCTTAGATAAACAATATTCTGAAAGAATTCGATACGAAACTCCAATAGTTCAAGAAAAAAAAATAATTAAATGTCACGGCCCTTTATCTTATAATAGGCCAGATTTTGAAGAATTTAGAAAAAGAATAATTAAGAATTTCCAACCAGAGCCATGGACTTCTTTAATAATAATTCTTCCTTGTTCGGCAAAGAAGCCTTACTCTGAATCAAAATCACATAGAAAATTTCATGGAGTTATTCGAAAATTTTCGAAGTTTCCTGCTTTTCAAGAAATAATTCTAACTTCACCACTCGGTGCAATTCCAAGACAGTTAGAAAACGTATATCCCGTTAATTCTTACGACATTTCGGTTACTGGCGAATGGGATTTCGAAGAAACGCTTATTGCGGCAAGAATGCTTGATGATTTATTAGAAAAATACGATAAAGATATTCCAATAATTTGCCATCTTGAAAAAGATTATTTAAAAATTATAAAAGAAACAAAAGCGATTCATCAAAGGAAAATGCATTTTTCTGAAATTAAAGATAAAACTATTTCTAAAGAATCATTGCAATCATTAGAAGGTTTAATTCGAAAGCATGAGGACCATTATTCAAAAAATAAAATCATTTCAGAAAATGATCACGCTATCAAATCTTGGACCAGAAAATTCGTGAAGATATTGGAGTATCAATTCGGAATAGGTTCTGGTAATAAATTATTTAGCAATGGATTAAATTTAAAACACGACAAGAACAAAACAAAAATTAGATTATTAGATCCTATAACTAATAAACTATTAGGTGTATTTAAATTTTCGACTGGTCAAATTATTTTAACGACAACAGGAACAAAAAGAATATTGCCCTTCTTAATAAAGTCAAATGTAATCGTATTTAATGGTGAAAAATTTAGCGGAAATAATTTGTTTCGTCCAGGTATTCTTGAGTATAGTCCAGGATTAATTCCTTTAGAGCAAGTTATCATTTTAAACAAAGAAAAAAATGATGTAATAGGTCTTGGTCAAATGATTGTAGGAGCAAAATTTTTAGAGCATACTAAAACTGGGAAGGTAGTAAAAATTCATGAGCGTAAATAATAAGAATTTTGATTCAAATACGGCTCTAATCGAAAAAATTAGAGATCTTAGACGCAGAACATTATTAAAAAAGCAACAATATAGCATCGCGCAACTAGAAAAACCAGTAAGTTTTTGGATAAAAGAAGATAGACTTTTAAACGAGATTGGAAAAGAATTTACGATAATTTTAAGAACTAAGGGATGCTGTTGGGCTCTGGGTCAAACTGGAGGGTGTTCTATGTGTGGATATGTTCAAGATGCTAATATTGGAACAGTTTCACCAAATCAGATCAAGAATCAATTCAATCACGCACTACAGAGTAAACTTGAAGAAATTGAACGGGACAATAATAATTACGTGATTAAAATATTTAATTCTGGAAGTTTTTTTGATGAAAATGAAATCGCCGATAGTGCTCGTCATTATATATATGAACAATTGGCAGAAATCAAACAAATTAAAGAAATAATTGTAGAATCCCGGGTTGAATTCATTAATAGCGAAAAGCTCGAAGAAATACGAAAGATTTTAAAAAATAAGTACATCGAAATTGGAATTGGTCTTGAAACGGTAGATGATTACATAAGGAACGAATACATTAATAAGGGGATAAATTACGATGAATTTTTAAAAGTTTTTAACTTATGCAAGCAAAACAACATTGGTGTAAAAGCTTACTTATTATTCAAACCGCCATTCTTGAACGAACAAGGCGCTATTGACGATTGTTCTACGTCTATACAAGATCTACTAAAATTGAGAGTAAATACTGTCTCAATTAACCCAGTAAATATTCAAAAAGGCTCACTTGTTGAATATCTATGGTATCAAAATAGATATAGACCTCCTTGGTTCTATTCTTTAATACAATGCTTAAAAAAATCGATCAGGCAAAAAGATCTTGAAACTACTAGAATTCTCTCTGACCCATCAGGAGCCGGAACGAAACGAGGCATTCATAATTGCTTAAGAAGGGAATGTAACGAAAATATGAAAAAAATTTTAAAAAAATTCGTATTAAATCAGGACATGGAAGAATTAAAAAAGAAAAAATACGAATGTAATTGTAAGAAATTGTATCAATTTCAAAAAAATCACATTTAAACCAAAAAATTTGATTATTTTTTGGTCTATAGAACGACTTTTTGTGTTAAAATTATTAATATTATGATAAAATTGACCAAATAAAAATAAGTATATTTAAATATTAGTTTTAAATTATTACTTTAATCTTCTTAAATTGCCCTTTGCAAAAAAAGTGGGAAAAAAGTGGGAAATGGTAAAAAGTGGGTCAAGTTGAACCTTTTCTACATCGGAAAATCTAAAAAACATGAAATTTTTAGAGTGAAGCGATGGAACACCAGCCTTGAAAAGATAAATAAGAAAGACATTTTCAATCAAAACTACGAAAAAATAGGACATATCAAAGATATTTTTGGTCCTATCAAAGCACCTTTCATATCAATTAAAATGCTGCCCAATGTATTGCTTATCCCAAACGATACCCTTTTTACAAAAATATGAAAGCTACACTTTAATAGCCTGAAGATTAACTGTAAATAAAGGTGAAAAATATTTCAAATTGGGATGAATTCGATATTCTCGTCAAAGATGACTTAAAAAAGAATAATGACAATTGCTCCGAATGTGGAAAGGGTACTTTTCTTGACGAAAATAGGGGATTGATTGTATGCGGGCATTGTGGTTTGATACACTCTGAAAAATATATTGACCGAGGTCCTGAGTGGCGAGCCTTTGATGCAGATCAGAAGAATAAAAGAACGAGAACAGGGGCTCCAATGACATATTTGATACACGATAAAGGGTTAAGCACCTGCATAGATTTTAGAAATAAAGATATATTTGGAAAGGAGATACCGGCAAAATTAAGAGGTCAAATCTTTAGGCTTCGAAAATGGCAGAGTCGCATAAGAGTATCAAACGCTACGGAAAGAAACTTAACATTTGCGCTGGCAGAGGTTGACCGAATGGCATCAAATTTGGACCTCCAAAAAAATCTACGCGAGTGTTCGGCAAAGATTTATAGAGATGCGGTACAAGCGCATTTAATCCGTGGGAGGAGTATTGAGGGTGTTGCCTCAGCAAGTTTATACGCCGCATGTCGAATGTATAAAATTCCACGCACTTTAAACGAGATTGCAGAAGTTGCGAGAGTAGATAAAAAAGAAATCGGTCGATCCTTTCGCTTTATTTGTAGGGAGTTAAATTTAAACTTAAATCCTACAAAAGCACTGGATTTTGTTCCAAGATTCATTTCTGAATTGAAATTGACGACCGAATGCGAAAAAATAGCAAAAAAAATCATTATAAAAGCAGAAATGAGCGGTCTAACATCTGGAAGAGGTCCAACAGGGGTTTGCGGTGCTGCTATCTATGCGGCTACTATCTTAATGAAAGAGCGGAGGACACAAAGACAAATCGCTAAAATTGCAAAAGTTACTGAAGTCACTATACGTAATCGCTTCACTGAATTAGTGGAATACCTAGACTTAGGAATACCTTTAAAAAAATAAATCTTAAAGGGCTATTTGAAATGAGAAAAGATTCAAACTATTTAAATGATTAAAGAACTGTATTATCCTTTTCTTGAAATGATATATTAATAAAATCACTACTTTATCTTCATAATACATTACTAATGAGAGTTTTTTTTTCTAATTCTTACTATCTGGTTTAAAAAAATCATGTATCAGATTGACATTAAAAAGATAATAAACACTAAATTATTTATAATTAAAATTTCATTTACTGTTTATATAGGAAAAAGGGAAATTATACATTTTCCTTAAATAGAATAACAGTAAAGAAAGAAAGAATGGCTAATAACATGGATTATTCTGAAGATGAGAGACTTCTTAAAAAAATCTTAGACGAAATAATCAATAGTACAGCTGGTTTAAAAAACGCAATTATTATTGATGATACCGGGATAACAATCATGAGTAAAACAAAATTTGCCAAAAATGATGATATCTCAGTTGAGAAGATCGGCGCGATAATTGGTGCTGTTTTTATTGCTGGTGAAGAACAAGGTAAAATTCTTGGATATGAAAAAATTAAACGTCAACTTACAGAATACGATGAAGGAATGATATTTAGTGTCAAAGCAGGTAAAGGGATTTTATGTATAGCAACAGATAAAAAAGTAAATATCGGTTTCGTTAGGGCTGTTACTAAGAGATGGGCTCCAAAAATAGCGCAAATATTAAATAGATATCTATCTAAGGGAAAAAACGAGCCCGATAATAAAGAATTAAAAGATTTAATGCGTTCCGATACTTTAAGCTTTTAACTTTTTTGCTATTATTGGGTAAAGGTGGCATATTATTGTTGCCTAAAAACACTAACACTATTTTCTCATTAAAGGTAACACCATTGAATTCGAAAATGTTCTCTCGTATTAGGACTTAATTTCTATGCCTTTTTGGGAAAAAATCAATACACTGTTTGCAATCTGGGTACTGACTCCACTTCATTGCGGTGGTATTTACCATTGCTTTGTTAAGAGCCCATTTTTCTTGCAGTTTAAAAGTATTGATTATCAGATTCTGGATGTTCGCATTTTTTTGCGCTTATAATCATTAATATTCATATAAGTCCTCGATAATGCGTTTTGTTCCATCATTATCTTCCCAATATATTATATTAATATATAATATAATAATGATATGGATTTTTTTTTAATAAGCATCTGGAATCCAATATTCCGACTATCGAGACAACAATCAATAAAATGATTAGATTGAATATTAATGATTTTGATAAACATTTAAAGTAATACTTTCTTTGTAATTTAATAGTTTGAACATTTCTTAATTCCGTGATACCAAAGGTTCTTTCACGATGATTAAAATAATTATAATATTGTAATATTGTAATTTAATTTAAAAGTCCTAAAAGTATTAATGCCAAAAATTGGTATTTCTTATTATTTTGCTAAGCCTAAATATTTTAAAGCTTCATTCTTAATTTTCTCCATCGTGGGGGTATCGGTAGTTCCTTCCAGGTAATTAATTGTTAAGGTTAGCTTTCCAGCGACCGTTACC
>JAUXAJ010000332.1 GCA_030620005.1 Promethearchaeota archaeon
ATATTCATGGACACAGTAATTCGTATCTCAATACGCGATTTTTCTTCTACAGCCGAGTGCTCTACCACTGAGCTAAGGGGGGTAAAGAATGAGTTTTACAAGCTTCATTCCTATTTAATGGATATTGAAACCTAATTTCAAAAATAATTGAGTTCTTTTATTTTTTTTGGTTTTTCAAAATTTTGTTCTAATAAAGAAACTTTTTAGTAAATCATAATGGAGTTCAGATTTTTTTTATATCCTCTTTGATAAACAGGTTATTTTTAATTTTATAGAGATAGATCCCGTGGATATTCAAGTCAAAATATAAGGGGAAAAAAGATCTTGGGGCGAAACTATTGAAACACCTGAACAATTCATGAAGGATTTATTCGATAGAATTTTTAAGGTTTTCATTACTTAATAGGTTTTCTAAATGGGTTTATAAACCGATAAAAACGAGTGTGTGAGTGATAATTAGGTATTAACCATAATTTCTTGTTTTTTTGGGATGAATTTTTTTAATAGTCAAATTAAATTTAATAAAACTTTACTTTTATGAATTAAAAATTTTTTTAAGTAGGCAATACATAATTTTATAAAATATCTTATGGAAATTGCAACAACAGAAAATATAAAAAAAGTGAATAATAATGTTATTATTAAAAATTAAAGAGGTGGATTCATATTGAGGGAAGAGACAGATTATATTGAAGCTTTGGAGGCTTTTAAGGGTATCGAGCACATCATTCTCGAACCATGGGGGCGTAGTATCGACCATTTGCGTTTAACAATAATTGGAAAAGATGGGACGCCCTATGAAAGGGGAAAATTCATATTTGAGGTGAAATTTCCGGAGAATTATCCATTTGCACCTCCCTATGTTTACGCTGTCACTCTAATGTAGCATCCAAATATTGATTCGTCAATACCTCCAGGGAAATTAAATATTTGCCTTGATTTAATTAATCCTGACCTTGTAGGAAAGGTCGATGCATCTACAGGTGCGAGTGGATGGACTCCATCAAAGACACTTACGAATATCATCGAAGCGCTAAAAACTTCAAGAATATCTCTTGATGTTAGTACAGGGATGATGCACGTAGAATTATTACAAGAACAATTCGTTTTTAATGCGTAAAGCCTCCCTTCTTTAATCCGGGCGATCCACTAAATCATGAAGCTGGAGAGCAGTATTTTAGATCAGTTAAAAAGTTCAGAGAGAAAGCCCGAACTTGGACGAAGAAATACGCGATGGATTAAATTATTTCTCCATATTTTCTCTATATTTTCTCTTTTTTATTTTAAATCTTTATAGAGGTTAATTAATTATAGGTACTTATTTAAAATGATTAAAGACATTTCATTTAAAGATAAAAAAGCAATAATTTTTGATTTAGATGGAACAATCGTTAGATTAGATGTTGACTGGACTAATTTGAAGCGCACTTTAAGCAGACGATTCAATCGACTTTATGGAGATCAATGCGAGTTTGAGAGTATTTCACGATGCTTAGAGAATATCGTAGAAAAGAACGATGATTTGGAATTACTAAAATTCTTCAAGATTATTAAAGAACACGAGTTAAAAAACATCAAGAATAACAAGTATATTGAGGAAACTCTCTATTTTATCAATAATTTAAAACTATTTGGCGTAAAAGAAGGAACAAAACTCGCTATTTTTTCATTAAATACGAGGCAAACAATTATTGATTCGCTTCAATTAGTCAATATCTTCGAAAAATTTCATTTTTTTGTAGGGAGAGAAGACGTTCGAAAGTGGAAGCCACATCCAGATGGTTTGCTGAAAATTCAAAAATTTTTTAATTTAAGAAAAGATGAGATAATTTATATTGGGGATTTAGAAAAGGATATCATTGCGGGAAGGAACGCGGGGATTGAAACACATTTAATAGAAGATTTGATTCACATCGTTAAAAGAGTGAGAGCGCTATAAAAAATTCGGATATTATTTAAAAATAAAAAAAATTACATGTAAGTAATTATCACGTTGTATTTTTTAATTTCTGACGTTTCTTTCGCTTTCCCTAGTGGTGTTATGGAAATAATATCGTTGCTCTTTATTTTCAAGACCTTTAATTTATAGGTAGGATCTTTAAATCTTGGTGTTAATGGATCCCAAACTATTTCTTTATTCACGAGATTAATTATCATCCACGATTCTGGGTCTAATCCATGCTCGCTCATCTCCATTGCTTTAAAAATATAAGCAACATCTGCGTCGAAAGGCACTACAATTTGCACGTTTTCTTCGCCCTCAATATCTCCGCACGCCAAGCAATCGTCTCGTCTTGATATATCTAAAGCTTCAAATATTCCATAAACGCCATTATAATTGACATATGGAGGTTCCATGGGATCACCAATATTTCTTCCTTTAACTCTGAATAAAAGTTTTAAAGCTTCTTGTGATTCTATACTAGAGATAATGGAACTCACCGTTTGAATCGCTGCAATTTTATTTCCCAAAATATTTTCCATTTCTTCAAACCTGTAATCTGGCCCAAAAGTTTCTCTAATATTTTTTTTCCATTCTTGAATTTCTTCTGAAGTCATTTCAGCTAGTTTTTCTTCAGATACATTTTCTCTAAAAACTCTTTCTCGTAATTTCTCAAGCTCTTCTTGTGCGATCTCTTTTAATTTAAGCACTTCATTGTCATTGTTCAAGTCTGGTTCATGATCGTATTTTTTTTCAAACTCGACTTCTGCTTTAATTACGCAGTGATTTCTATTCCTAGGTAAACCTTTTAGCGTGCAAGCAGCAACCAATTTATCGTCAGCTGGGGGGATTGGAACCATGCATCTGTAACAAGGCGTTTGATCCAAAATTTTTGGCCCATACTTTTCGTCAAATTCTGCTTCTACTTTTTCTCTAATTTTAGTGATAACCGTTTCGATTTCTTGTTCCCTTATCTTTTCGATTTGCCTTTCTAACTCTTCAATTTTTCTTTCAGCCTCAAAATATTCTGAGTATTTTTCCTCAGAAAGATACCATAATTCTGTTTCAACTAATTTGTCAATTTCGGATTCTCTATTTTTATATTGAATATTAGAACCCTCGGGGATAATTACTTGCACATGCCCTTCAAAACCAACTGTTCCGCCTTCTACAACAGGCTTTTTCAATCGCAAGCAAATTTTATTCAAATCTAATCTTGCGTTAAAATTATCCAATGCCATGACAATAATGTCTGATTCTTCATAAACCGATATCGGTAATTTTTGAAGCTTTTCGAAGTAATAATCAACGATTAAATAGGGGTTCATTTCTTTTAGACGTTCAGCAGCGACCTCAGCTTTGGCTCTTCCCTCGTCTCCTGGCCGAAATAACATCTGCCGGGATAGGTTTGAGGTTTCTATAGTGTCTAAATCTACCAAGATAAGCTTACCTATTCCCATTAACGCGAAGTCTTTAGCGATTTCACATCCAAGTGCGCCCACACCAACTATCATTATAGTCCCGTTCTGGAGGATATCTTGATTCCATCCATCTATCAAGGTCTGTCTTGCGAACATTCTTGACTTGACTATCTTTTCATCCTTTTTTTCTGTCATTTCATGTGCCGTGATTTTTTATTATTATAATATATTATTATAATTTAAACATGAAAATTTAAAGTCTTTTTTAGATGATTTTTTGAGAAAAAAAAATTGTATTTTTGTATTCGTGCTCGTATTTTCTGTTTACGTTAGCGTATTAATAGAAAGTAATAATAATTTTGTGGCAAATAATGTTATTCAATGTAATAAAAATTTCGAGGGAAAATCATTTTTAAATGACACTGCTCTTGAATTATCATTTAACATTAAAAAATATGTTGGACTTGGGAGCGTTGTATGGGAAAATGGACTTTCAGGAAAAGATGTCACGGTAGCCGTGTTAGATACTGGTATGTATCCAAATCATCACGTGTTTACTAATAACGGAACCAC
This sequence comes from Promethearchaeota archaeon, assembly GCA_030620005.1. Next base: position 3,937 of record JAUXAJ010000332.1, read on the forward strand.
AAGTTGGCGCGATAAAGTTATTGCTTTTTATGACGAAGAGATTGATGGTAAGGCAGGCACGCCCTATGATGTGTCTTCTGAAGGTCATGGGACTTGGGCAGCATCTATTCTTGGAGGAAAATGCGATGATTATGAAGGAATTGCACCAGGAGCTAATTTATTAGTAATGAAAACTTTTGATTATGAAGGTGGAGAATTAGGTTCTAGCATCCCTCAAATTGAAAATGCTGTCGATTGGATAATTCATAACAAAGAGAAATATGATATCAAAATAGCTAGCATGAGTTTTGGATTAGAAATGGATTACGAATACATCGAAGAAATCAAGAGCTTGAATAAAATTATCGAAAAATTGGTGAATAACGGCATATTAGTAGTTGCCGCCGCTGGTAATTACGGTGGAACGTCCACGGATGATTCTACTGGCACGATAACGGCACCTGGGTCATCTAAATCGGTCATTACAGTTGGGGGTGTTAATTACGAAGGTGGCATGTATCTAATGAGTGGAAATGGCCCAACTCACGAAGGAGCTCTAAAACCTGACGTGTGTGCTCCTGCAGTGAATGTTTTAGGAGCAAAAATAGGCACAAAAAATGATTATATTAGTTTTTCTGGCACATCAGCATCAACTCCACAAGTTTCCGGGTTAGCTGCTTTAATGCTTGAAAAAAATAATGATTTAACACCTCAAGAAATTAAAAACATAATCTCATTAACATCCTATAGAACAATTGAGCCAAGAACCATTAGAGATAATACGCAAGGATGGGGGATCATGAGGGGACATGCCGCTTTAGACGCGTTAGAAGAACCAATAATTATAACTCAAAACACTGAATTTAATTTAACGCTAGATGAAAATTTTAACGTGTATTGTCAACCAATAACACTTCTGTCTAACCATTATTTTTTTGAATTAAACCAATTAGGTTCAGCAGAAGCAGAAGTTTATTTATTTGATACAGATCCAAA
>JAUXAJ010000197.1 GCA_030620005.1 Promethearchaeota archaeon
CATTGACAAGATCCTTAAGGAGGATGAGTGATTCGAATGGTGCTATAAGAAGAGTTTGCAATATTGAGAAATTTATTGGGGTAGAAACATGAAAAAAATAAGATTTTTTATCGAAAAAAAATTTATCAAAATACTCTAATATTATATTGCTGAATTGTAAAAAATTACATAAGTGATATAATTAATGAGAGTTAATCAATACTTAGAAGATATTGTTAAATTTTTGAAATTAGAATATAAATTATCTTCTTGGGTATTAGATAATTATCGTTCCCCCACATCCGAAGATTTTAAGAAATTAAATCAAATTTATGAAAACTTATTAGTTTATTTGAATGTTATTTATCCTAATAAATCAGATGTCAAGGAATGTTTTCATAACAAGGATATCCCTTTCATTATAAACATTATAAAAGCAACACCGTTAATTTTAGATGAAAGATATGATTATCTTAAATCTATGGGAAAAATTTACAACATTGTTTATGATATAAAAGAAGTAGAAGGGAAAAAACTATCGGCATCTACTCCTTTTAGAAATGCTGTAAAGCTATTTAGGGCGAGTAAATTCAGAAACCAAATTGATCCAAAAAATAAAGGAGAATTTACAGAAGAAGATAAATTATTTCTCCAAAAATTTCATATTAATCCACAAGATCTAAAATCTAGATGGAGTTGGATTGATATAAAACCCGAACTGGTGCCAAGATATTATTGGTATGTCATATTACCAAAATTCAATTATATTCCAAAAGTTCATGATGTAGATAAGGAGATAGGGAGTGGTTTCAGAAATTCTGTATATTATAAAACAGGGAAGAGTTTAAAAGATGTATCAAAAGAAGCAGGTGTGAGTTCTTATTTTAATAAGAATGATATATTAGATTTCTTTAATGATAAAAATACACCAGAGGCACTTTTAATTAACAAATTATGCATCATTCTGAATTTCTCTCCTTCGGATATCGGAGAGCATTTATATTGTACAAGACCTAAAATAATAAAACCCATTTTGGTGAGAATGGAACTCATGTATTTAAAGGGAACTTATAGGGGATTTGAACCAGGAACTATAGAATTATTAAAAAATTTTATAGAAAAACTTCCATATGGAAATGAAATAAATGACGAGTTTCTTGAATACATGAGAAGGAGGAAAGAAAAGGCGCAAAAAGTTTTCCAAGAATATATTCAAACTAAAAGAATGCAAAGAAGTAGAAGAATTGTCATTGAATCAGCCGAATTTGATATTAATAAAAGAAATTTCAATGGGATTTCCGATATTAACATCAAAGAAAAAATTAATATTCTATTGAAGTATAATCGGAATTTATATTTTCCTATAGGTGTATTTCATAAAAATAACCCTCGTTGCTCAAATTTTAAAATCAAGGGTAATTCTCGTGATGCAATAAGGAATTGGTCGGATTATATACCTCAAATACAAGAATTAATTAATTCTGGAGATATAATCATTAATTCATACATAGGAGATGTTTTATCAAAATATGTAATTGAAAAAGAAAAAAACACTTTTAGTTTTTCTGATGAAATTAGTAATTTAGGTAATGTAAAACATAAATTCTTACTTCCCTATATTTTAAAAAATCATAAAAATGCAATTGCAATTGAGATTTTTATTTGGAAACCAATATATAATGAAATTAATGCTTGGTTTCTAACAGGTCATATTGATTTGCTTTTATATATGAATGGTTTCATATATGTGGTTGATTATAAACCTAAAAATAACAATTTTTTCCGCACGCTCCCTCAAGTATGCTGTTATGGGCTTATTTTAAGAGAAATGACAGGGATAAACAATATTAAATGCATAACTTTTAATAAATATCAATCTTGGCTTTATGATCCATCTATAATTCTAAATGGAGCAAGAGATATTGTTGAAAATATTAAAGAAGAGCACCCAAGTTTAAAATTACCATGGAAAAAATATTTTTAATTCTTAATAAATGATTTTGGGACATTCATTCAAAAAAAAAAAAAAAAATTAAAAGCCGTATAGGCTTTCTTGAGATTTATTTCTTTGTGATATCGAGTAAATCGTATTTTGAAATCATTTCTAGAATACCCATTACTTGTAAACCATGTTGATACATGTCGTTCGCGTCTGATAGATTGCGCCAGCAGAAAGGACAAACCAGTTAATGCTCAATTTGGGCACTAAATTCTGTGGTAAGTATATCTGCGTTAACGGCATTAGCCTCGTCACATCTTAAACTAGCAGTCCGAAGTGAGAACTCTGGATAACCTGCTCGAACACCTCCGCCAGCTCCGCAACACATGCTGTCAAGCTTGATTCTATACATCTCTTCAAATTTTATTCCAACGTCTTCCTGAAGTTTTCGAAGAATTACTCTTGGTATATCAAACCATGCGTCTTGCCTTTGTTTTATCTTACGCATATCAAGCATTAAGTTCTTGCTTTCTTTTATCATTTCTTGCTCCATGTCTAAAGCAAAGTGCCTGCCCGTGTGACAAGGATCGTGGTAAGTTACTACCTTCCCTTTCAAATCCTTATTAGGTTTGAATTTAACCTTTCCATCTGTAATTAGCTGAGAAACTAATTCAAATGCGTGTTTTGTCTCAAATGGGAGCTTTTCTCCTTCGGCCATCCATTTAGGATAATCTATAGTAATTGTACGATAACAACCAGCGCACGAGAAGTAGACTTTTTCCAAATCCTTAAAGGCTTCAAGATTTTTATTCATTAATTCTTGTGCGGTATCAACGGCGCCTATTCTAAAAAATGGACTACCGCAGCATACTTCGCTACTGACTAACGTGAAATCAACTCCAAGCTGTTCGAAGACTCTACATGTAGCGACGGCAACTTCTATTTGACGATAGCTAGCAGTACATCCAACGTAATATCCTATTTTAGCACCTTTTTTATCAATATATTTTTCTAAGCCTGCGTCTTTAGCCCATTTAAATCTCTCGTCTTTTTTACCGCCGTAAGGATTGTTTAATTCCTTGACTAATCGGTCTACTAATTGATGTTTTTCAATCATTGGCACGCCAGCTTCAACGCAAGCTGCTCGCAACGATTCTATAATATCAACTGTAGGGATCTTGTTTTCACATTGAGCTGAACATTGTCCACACGTGATGCAAGGCATGATAACATCTCTTACTTCGTCCGTAAATTCTAAATCGCCTGCTAAAATTGAACGGGCAATCCATATCTTGCCAGCGTTCCAGAATGCTTCCCATCCGTATTCAATACCAGCAGGACACGCATCAACCATTCCTTCATAGAGAACTGTTCCTTGTTTTCCAGTAAATTCTCCAATACCTTCCCTATCAGGCTCTCCGCTATATGCAAATCTGCAAGCTTTGCAATGAATGCATCTATAAATCTCAGATTTTAATTCTTCCAATCTATCCATTCCAGTTTTTGCCATTTTTTTTTACACCTCTTTTGCTCAGGGCAATCCCAACCGCCCTGGATGCATTATTTGTTTAGGATCTACGATTTTTTTAAATATTCTTAAATATTTCCAGTACATCGCTGCTTTACTATAAGTGAGTGGGGCGTGAATGTACGGATCAGGTCGATAATTTAGCCAACCTTGTTTCAATCCATATTCAGTCGTTTCTCTGTTAAGATCTTGAACCTTTTCTAAATCCTTGGGCTTGGTTCCTCTTTCTGGGTAAGTAATTAACCAGAAAATTGAGTCAAAGCAAAGGATTGGCATGCAAATTGCCTGCCTGCATCGTTCAATGCTTGCAATCCACATTACAGGAGGGAATCCATAATTCTCCATTGCCTTACAATACATCTCCGCGAAGTTTATGCCAAACAACGAGCAGTTTGTTTGCGTGCACATTCGTTCCACGGAGTGTACCAAGTAATGAACAGAAAGCCTGCTTCCCAAAAACTATATGGAATAGCAATCTTGTTAGGCTTCTTCATTCTGCTTGCGATTTGTTTTGGATGAAGTTCCTGAGGTTTCATCGCAGCTCCATCTTTAGCGCGATTTGCTTTGAAATCCTTTGCCATATTGTTAATTCTCTTAACGACATAATCTAGTTCTTCTTGAGTTTGAGCCCAACACTCCCAATTCATCCACCATTCTGGAATTCCCAATTCTTTGTAAAATGCGTAATCGTGGGGCACTTTATCTTTTGGCCAACGAGCCATGACTAAAGGATAATTTCCTCCTTGAACCATTACCGTGTTGTGTGCGATTCCGAATTCCTGTTTTCCAACTTCAAGAGTTAAATCTTGCATGTCATGAGGATCTTGTCAAACTTTGAATTTATTAATAAAAATTCATTAGCGAAGTGCTTTATTATTGACATCCCCCATACTACGACCGTCTTGAATTTTGGATGTGGATATATCTTTACAGCGCATTTTGTAAATACTCCAAGGCATCCCTGGCTTCCCATAAGGAATGACCACATATCCGGTCCTAAACCATATTTATAGAATGGTTTTGCGAAAGGAAGCGCCCATAATCCCGTTCTAATTATGTCGCCGTTAGGAAATACGACTTCTGCACACATGAAATTATCACCTTGCGGACCAACTGAACTCGTATAGAGCGAAAATCCACGATCAATCGCGTCACCCATTACGGTAGCAGCTGGTGGGGCTCCATCAGGAATTGGTGGTGCCCAATCTGGGTGGTTTTTGTGCATGTACGCCCAAAGTCCACCATTGGTCACCCCTGGCTCTACAATCACATATCTGTTTTCTTCGTCGACTTCTATGATCCTGTCCATCCTTCCCAAATCAAGAAGGACTCCGGCGGGTTTAATTGTCGGACAAGCAAAACCCCCAGAGAGTCCAGCAGACATGGGGGTAACAGCTATTTTCTCTTCGGAGCAATAAATCAGTATTTTCCGGATTTCTTCGACGTATTTTGGTCGCACGACTATGTCGGGAATTTGGCTTTTTAGTCTATTTCCGATAAAGAAAATGGATTTCTAAACCCATGACGGATTTAGCTAGGTAAGACGCCGTGATAGCTTTGTTGTTCGTGGCGTATTCCTTTCCTACAATCCCTTCCATAGCCATTAAATCTTTCTCATCAGGTAATTTGTAACTCATTTGTATTCTTCACCAATGCAATTTGAATTTTTTTTAACTTTTTTTTTATCACTTTTATTAATTTAATTTCGATAGAAGTAAAAATCATGTATTAAATTTTAACATTATTCTTATTAAATTTAATTCTGATAACTATTTTTTATATTAAATTATAAAAAAACGGGCGATCTCGTTTCTGGCATCCATTTTAAAATATTTCCTTCGGGTACATCGAGTACGGCGGGAAGTGTGGGAAATTCTTGAGGTAGTGGGATCTGGAAATCTACCTTTTGCCTCACGTTAAAGCTCTAGTCTAAAAAGGCTTGAAAGGTGTGGAGACACCGCAAAAGAGAATTTGCGATGCTTCACGATAAGAATTACGAGGAATTGCGAGAATTAAAAATGAATTACGAGGCAAACGATGTTAGAGAATTCCTTGCGGTAAGTTTTGCTAATATTTACGACGGTAAAGAAGAAAAAATAATATGTTCGGAAGTGCTTAACTTTTTAAAAGAATTTAGAAAAAAGGAGGCGTGAAAAAATATTCTTAACAATTTTTCGGGAATCTGGTCATCTTTCACGGTAAATTCAGTCATTTTTTCGTAAATTATTCCATTTTTTTCCTTGGTCTTTGGCACGATTATTTCAAAGCGAGATTCTCTAGCGCGTCTACTTGTAAAAATTTTTTTTTTTAAAAACAGTAACTTTAAATATAAGTTCCTTGATAACAATTTTACAAAATTGTTCATATATTAAAAAAATAAAACAAAAAAAACGAGTGAGGAAAATGTCTGAAGTAAAAGGAACTTACATTTTGATGATTGTTCAGCTATTATCCGAATACAATCCGGAAATTGTTGACGAAGCATCTAAAGAATTATCAAAGGATCTCGAGAACATACGACCAGATGATTGGCTTGGCAGAAACGACTTGCTTGCGTTTTTAAATAAACTAAGTCCAGCTGCACAGACGGCAATTGGTAAGAAAGTTTATCCTACAATTATATCAATTAGTGATGTTTTTGGTGGCATTGATAATCCCAGTGATATGCTCAAAACACTTCCAAAAGAATGGGTTGAGAATAATAGAGGTGATAACCTCGGGGAATATTCAATAATAGATTCTGGTCCTGATTTTATGACGATAAAAATAGTTGATGGATATCCTCCAGCATTCGAAGAAGGGATAATGCGAGGAATATTTGAAATATTCAAAATTATCAGAATAAATATTTCGACGGAAACAGATGGCAATACGGTAAAATATAACATCAAATGGGAGTGAATAGTAAAGTTCTAAGAGAAAATTTGATATACTTTTAAATTTTTAATTGAAGTCTAAAAAAACAATCTAAAAAAATTATTCAAAAATTTTAAACAAAAATAAAAACTAATAAGGTGAAAAAAATGGGTGAAAAAATTAAAGGAGTACTAGATTATGTAAAAGAAGAGGGAGGTTCTCATGCTATGTTTAGGGTTGCATTGATCTCTGCTATTATACCTTCTAGAGCTGAAAGCATGCCGGATGATCCAAAAAAAGTAGAAAGAATAATTGAAATTGCAAAAGAAGTTTTAAAGGTAGAAAGTATACCTATTTAAATAAAGAGGTGAAAAAATGGTAGAACTTGATTTAAAAATTGATTTTGATGAAGAAAAAAGGTTAGTTAATATTTCAGGAACACTTATGGCTGTACATTGTCATCATTTTAATACAAATTTGTTTCAGTCATTAGAGGATGCTGGATATGTCGATGGGCACGAAATTGTAAGGGGTGCTGCGGAAAAAGTTGCTTTTAAACAATTTTCAACTATATTAAAAACGCAAAACCCTCCAGCTGTAAGTGATAAGTTAGCGATGGCAGTAGAACTTTTTAGAATTTTAGGATTCGGAACCATTAAACTTGATGGTCTCTCTGACGATTGCACAGGAATTGCTATTAGTCCCATCTCTCATCTATGTAAGGGCTGGATGGGTAAATTTGGAAAGAGGAAGGAACCGTTATGTTTCTTTACAGCGGGATTTATCCAAGGAGTCTGTGAAGCCATAACAGGAACCGATTTAGGTACATTTAAAGTAGTAGAAACCCAATGTATATCCGTTGGTGATAATACATGTAGTTTTGAGGTGAATAAATAATGGCAATAGGTCCAAAAGAAGAAAATGACATTATTAAAGCGGTACATTCTCTTGGAATCCAAGGTGATGCTGATGGAATAATTGAAACATTTGGAGTTTTACTAACAAATATGTATGCAGATTACTATAATACTCTTTCATTTGATTATGAAAAGGAAGTAATGAAAGTTGCTGGAGAAGAAATGGAAGATATATGTGCAAGATTATTAATTTATGCTGCACAAGATTGTGCTGTAAACACAGTAGGAGGAATTTGGGCATCTCCTGAATGGGAAGCCGTAGTTCAACCACATGTAGAGACAAAAGAGGATGTAATTTATGGAATGGTCGCAGTAACTAACGCATTAGGATGGGGCAATTGGAAAGTAATTGAGGTTGTCCCATTTAAAAAGCTAGTAATGGAAGCATATAGCCCATACGAAGCTTTAGGCTATGTAGAAAAATATGGAGCAACAGCAAAACGTGGAAAATGTTACATGCTTGAGGGTGTTGTAGGGGGTTTTATGGATCTGGTTTATCCTCCAGGTACTGAAGATAAGGCCATAAATGAAGTTCGTCCTACTCCAGGACAAAAAGATCTTCCTGATAGAATTGAGAATTACATCTGTGTAGATGAAGAATTATGTATTGCGAAAGGAGATAACCACTGTAAGTTTATTGGAGTTCCAAATGAAGAAAAATAAGAAATAATAGAATTTTTTAATATTTTTAAATTTTTTTTTTTTTTATAATGCTTTACTTTTTTAAATAAAATTTTAGTCAAATTAAAAATAATTATTGGAATTGTTATTCATCAGATAATTTTAAATAATAATAATAATATAAAAATGATTTACTTTAACAACGCCGCAACAAGTTTTCCAAAACCAGATGAAGTTATAGAAGCTATAGTGAATTACATGAAATCTGGAGGTTTTAGTATTGGAAGAGGGACAAAAACAACACAAATAGCCGGTGATATTATAAGCGATACTAGAGAATTAATAGCTAAATTCTTTAATGGGACATACGAGCGAGTCATCTTTTGTCATAATGTAACAGAAGCATTAAATTTAGCGATCCATGGTTTTTTAAAAAATGGAGATCATGTAATTGCATCTGAGATGGAACATAATGCAATTCTGAGACCTCTTTATTTTCTTGAAATGTTAGGAAAAATAAAAGTGACTATTGTAAAATGTACTAAAGAGGGATTTTTAAATCCTAATAATGTTGAAATGGCAATAACGGATAAAACAAGGATGATTTGCTTAAATCAATCATCAAATGTTACTGGAACAATAACACCAATAGAGGAAGTGGGTAAAATAGCTCGGAGAAATGATATAACATATGTAGTAGATGCTGCTCAATCAGCCGGTATAATTCCAATTGATATGAAAAAATTAAACATCGATATGTTAGGCTTTACGGGACATAAATCATTATTTGGGCCTCAAGGAACGGGTGGACTTATTATTAAAGAAGGTTTGGAGGAAGATTTAATACCTTTAAAACAGGGCGGAACAGGAATCATTTCAGATGAGCCTGACCATAGAAAATTACCTTTACCAGATCGATTTGAAGCGGGAACACATAATTGCCATGGAATTGTAGGTTTAAAAGCAGGCATTGAATTTGTTCAAAGAATAGGGTTAAATAACATCAAAAAACATGAATCGTCCTTATTAAAGAAAACAATTGAAGGATTACAAAAATTGGAAGGAATTACGATTTATGGTCCATGCAATCCAGATAAACAACTTGCAACAATTTCTTTAAATGTAAGTGGATTTACTCCAGATGATCTCGGTTATATATTAGATAAATCTTTTGGTGTAATAACTCGTGCAGGACTACATTGTGCTCCTATAGCACATAAATGTATCGGGTCTTATTCATTAGGAGGCACAGTTCGGTTTGGCTTAGGCTATTTTAATACTAATGAGGAAGTAGATACTGTTTTAGGAATATTAAAGCAAATATTAACCAAACCAAAAGAATATATTAAAGTACCTGAAGAAACATTAAAAATTAAAACAACATTAGCGACAACAGGTCCATTTAAAAAGTTAGCATTAGATGATTGTTTTAACCGAGAAGGAGGTACATATCGATTTGAAGAAATTCATCTATATCATATTGAATTTTTAAAACCATTTGGTTATTTGGAAATGTATGATGATTTTCCAAAAACTTTTTTCAGAATCGATAAACCAGAATTTTTTAGACTCAAAACAACAATCGGAACAAGAGAAATCGTAGTAACCTTAAAGGAGGGAGCAAATGAGACTGTACTTAAGATGCTAGAAAATCAATTTGCTAAATTAGGAACTTGTACATTATGCGGAGAATGTACTGAAATTTGTCCTCAAAAAGCAATATCAATAAATAATAATAGATTTAATATAAATGAAAGTCTATGTATTAATTGTTTAGAATGTGTTAGACATATATGCCCTCATATTGAAAATCCTGCTTTTTATGATAGTTCATAAGATTTAAAAGTGGTACGGAAAAAATTCATGGATGTTTGGAATCAATACTTTAGAATCTTTTAAAGATAAAAGAAAATGGAAATATTTAAACACAATCACTGGTTTAAAATTAAAGCAAATTATTATATACAACTTCTACTTTTATCCTTCTGGATAAAATTATTTTATTAAAATCATAAATTGTGGTATAAGAATTTTTGAAAAAGGGGATGATAATAGAACAAAAATTAAAAGAGTCTGAAGAACAATATAGAACTACGATAAATTCCTTAGCCGATCCGCTAGAGGTTGTGGATAAGGATTTGAGAATTCGCCTGATCAATCCTGCATTTGAACATTGGCTCGATGATTTAGGTATT
>JAUXAJ010000166.1 GCA_030620005.1 Promethearchaeota archaeon
CTCGTGTAAAAAGTAGGAGGGGTTGGTATGTCTTTAAAACCCTGTTTTTTAGCTTCTTCCACGTCATAATAAATTGGATTCGCATCTCTTATCGCATTAGCAAATTGAGAGAGCCTCCAACGAGTAATAGTCGTTTCACTCGGGGCAAATTCATGCCCAATGAATTTTCGATCAATCATTTGACATCTATAATTTATTTTTAACTTTCAATTAATTAATTTATAATATTATTTCTATTTTTCATTTCAATAAAAAGAACTTTTAAACGAGGTCAATTTTGCCTTAACATTAAATTAAAAGAAAGTTTATTTAAACAAACATGTTTTTATAAAAAAAACTTAAATATGATAAAAATTATATTATCTATGTTAAGAAACACCAAAACGAGTACTTTTGTTATAAAAAGGAGCCAACCTTATTGTCATTTTGCATTAATTTTACACACATTTTTATAAAATGACACTAAATTATTTACAATGTTGAAAATATCTCAAGGATGATAATAATGTTAACGCTTACAAATGAAGTAGAAAAATTTGTCAAAAAGTTCAAAAAAAAAATAGATTTTGAAGTGGATCTTAAAACTCAGATGAACAAAATTCTAATCTCCAAAAAATACAATGATTTCATTAATTTAGTCTATGATTATTATAATTCTAAAGTAGAGAAAGAATTTAGTGGTGAAGTACCTAAAAATGAGAGATTACACATCCAGTGTTACGCTGATGTTGACAAAACGATTAATTACTTTTGGGAGCTATTATTAGGAAAAAAAGTTTTAAAAAAGTTCCATTCAAACATCGCATGAAATCTCATTTTTTTCATTTTTATTTATAGTATGGATTGTTTTTGTTCCATGATTTTACCTGTAGCATAAATTTAGTGATAATTTAAAAAATTCTGAAGTGTTACACATCAGAAACCTTTTTGTTTTCTTTACAAGATGCGCTCCAAACCTTTCGAACAAGAAAAAGATGAAAGGGAAGAATTAGTAGTGAAAGAGGGCGTCAAAGAAAATATAAAATTTAAAAATTTTTTTTTTAGCAGAAAAAGTATTAATTCACTTCTAATATCGATCATTTTCCTTAGATAAGAAAAAAGAAAAAGGTAAAATGAATTAAAATAAGGAAACTCAAAAAAAAAGAAAATAGGTTATTTCTTACGATTTTTTAGAAGTATAATTATGAATCCAAAGATCATTAGCAAAAGACCGCCATAAAAGAAAAAAACGCAAAGCAGTGCGGAAAAATTTGCGCTAAAAACGTTAATCTCGTTAATGTTTAAGGGATTAAAAAATATGATGTATAAATTAATTCCCTCTATCACATCTAAAAGCACGGCTATCCACGAAAAATTAAACACGACGAGGTAAAATTTCTGTAATTTCTCTGAATCATTGAATCCCCGAGCAACTAATAAAATCCCGGATGCGATTAAAAGTCCATAATTCGCCATGAAAAAGAAATCCCATACATGAATAATTATCATGAGTTCTAATAAATCTGGAGAAGTTGCGTTCCACACGCCAATCATTTCTTCCATTTTAGACTTGGTCCACAGATTTTTCATTTCAAGGAAACCATATCCAGGAGGAAACTGGGCAAAGTACGATGGAAAAATGACGCCCATGAAAATGATGAATAGAATAAAATTTAGGACAAACAATATCCACAGAATCTTATTTTTTGGCTTTTCGAGTAAAATATCAAATTTTAACATGTGATAGTACCATATATAGACATTTAAAAATTTTATTTATGTGAGAAATAGTATTAATTCACTTCTAGTATCAATGGTTTTATAATTCCTTAGATAATATATGTAATTATGAATAATGAGATTAAAGGTATCATTGATAGATTTTTAAAAGAAATAAGTAATATGGAATTATTCTCAAGAATAGAATTTATCATGCTCTATGGTTCTTCTCTTGGTAATTACCATTGCGATGATAGCGATATCGATATATGCATTTATATAAAAGATAGTCCTAAGAATCTAGTCAAGATAAGCTTAAATCTTTTGAAACAAATTAACGGTAAATTTGACATGCAAATATTTCAATTACTTCCATTATATGTTCAAATTGAAGTGTTAAAAGGCGAAATTCTTCATGTGAGAGATGAAAAATTATTGTATGAAATAGTATATGATACGATAGATGAAAATGAGGAATTTTACCCTTTTTATTCAGATTATATTAACAGGTGAAGAATTTGAGGTTTGATATTTTATAATGCCTAAGATTGGCACGATAATATCTAAGAATAAAAAGGACTTTTCTGATTAAATTTTGCAACAATAAAAAAATTTAATTAAATTAAGAATCCTTTCTTGACATAATAAAATATTATTTCTATAACTCAATATTAGGTTGTTTGAATGAAATCTGAAGATATTCATGAGCAATTAATGGACCATTTATCTCATTTAACAATGATGTACCCTCCTCGAGAGGCATTACTTAAGATTTTAAAGGAAAATTTTAGTCCAATAGAAGCTCAAATTGCTCTGTTGCTCCCGTCAAAAGTCCTGCCATTACATGGCATTACTGTCGGGGAGATTTCAACTAAAATTAAAATGTCGAGAGAAATACTAAATAAAACACTTGAAAGTCTTGCAGACATGGGTTTAATCTTTTCTTATAAAAACGATGATGGTGAAATGTGTTACGCCCTGATTCAAATAGGTTATGGCTTTCCGCAAACCTTTTTTTGGAAGGGAGAAGATACACACTACTCGCGAAAAATGGCTAAGAATATCCTCAAGTATTTTGATAAGGAAGTAACCAAGGAAATTTATAGCACCGATCCAATGTGTTTTAGATACCTGCCTGTTGATGAAACCGTTGAAAGCGACGTATCTGCGGTTTTACCTTATCAAGTCATGGAAAATATCATTAAAAAAGCAAAATTAATTGCGGTTTCTAATTGTAGTTGTCGAGCTACTCTTAAATTGGTTGATAGAGGTTGCGACCATCCAATGGAAGTTTGCATTAAATTTAACGACTTAGCAAGATTTCTCATGGATAAAGGATTCGCAAGAGAAATATCTGTTGAAGAAGCGCTTCAAATAAGTAAGGAAGCTTCGGAAGCTGGCTTGGTCCATTTTACAGAAAATTGTATTAGCGATATTCAACAATTTTGTAACTGTTGTGGTCATTGCTGCTGGAACTTAGGCCGAATCCGAAGAAGACATATTCCGAAAGACGAAATCATAGCGACCTATTTCATCCGAGAGACAATTGAAGAGGATTGCACGGGGTGCGGCGCTTGTATTAATATTTGCCCTACTAATGTTATTGAAATTGTTGATGATAAAGCAGTTGTAGATAAAGAATGGTGCTTGGGGTGCGGCGTGTGCATTTCGAAATGTCCAAGCGATGCCATTAAAATCGTTATAAGGGAAGATTTAAAAGGTAAAACTCCCGAAGAAAATTTGAAAATCTTACACGAAAAAATATTGAAAACAAGGAAATAAAAAAAAAAAAAAGAAAAAGACGATAAAGAAGCTTCTCATTTGCCTTGTCCTAACTGTAACTCTTCACTTTATGGTTGCTAATTCTACACCCTTAGTTTCTTTTAAGAAAAAATATGTCAAGGGTACGATTAGAAAATATCCACATACAAAGATTATGAAAGTTATCCCTAGACCTACAAAAAGAATCACGACACTACTTAATAACAATCCTGTTGTGGCTCCGATTGCTCCAGATAAGCTTCTAAACCCAATACCTGTAGCTCTTCTATCAGTTGGGAGCAGTTCTATATTGATTAGTCTAACCATCCCTAATGATCCCCAAAAAGAAATATGGCTAATAGCGTAGCCAATAAATACAATTACGAATGCGTGTTGAGGACTATTAGCTCCAATTACCCATATTATACACGAGATTGGTGCTAAAATGGACCAGAAACACAATAATGGTTTCCTTCCGATTCGATCTGAGAGAAAACCATTTACACCATAAGCAATCAAAACTGTAAAGACCGTCATAAAAAAGATAATGGTTATCTGGGATTGAGGGATGACGCCCACATCTGATATGTATTTCTCAAACAAGCCTAGGAATAAGGAGGAAACTCCGCGAATAAAAGTTATGAGTAAAAGAATAAGATAAGGTTTACGATTTTCGGTTTTGAATATGGATGATATATCCTCTTTGAATGTTCTTTTAGGAACTTTCGAAGGATCCGCTTTCATTAACTGATATTTTGAAGTTTCTTTAAAGGTTAAAAAGATAATTATGGCTAAAGGAAATCCTACAATCATCGGAATCAACATCATACCTCTCCAATTCGCAGAAGTCTCTGTAATAAAAGTAAATCTTGCGATTACCATCGAAATTGCTCCAATTAAACCAAACATTAAAGCTATATTTGTATATAAAGCACGGCTAGTTGGTTTGGCATCTTCATTAACATAAATCAACCATATGTCACTAGCTACGAAGAATCCTGTTAAAAACGAAAAAAACACGTATATAGGATAACTAGGGGCTAGAAACATGCCTAATGCAGCAAATGTCATTCCAAAAATCGTAATTGCTAACATTTTCTTTCGTCTGATCTTATCTGCGAGATATTGATTGAAAAAGAGGAAGTACATCCCAACCGAACTTATAGCTCCTGCTAGCGCCATTATAGAATTCTGAACGTTAGTTTCATATCCTCCTAAAAATTCTGCTGCAATAGAAGAGAGAATTGCGCCCGGAACTAGTGTACAGTATGTATCAAGAATTTGAACAAAACACACACCTACCATTAAGTATTTAAAATTTGTTTTTGATATTATGCTTGCGTTGTCTTTTTTTTTATTATTATTTTCAGACATGATTATTAGTTTCGATTTTGTTCTATTTAAAAACTTTCTTTTTTGTATATATAATTGAATGTGTTTTAAAAATAATCAAGATTAATTGTTTTTACTTTAAAATTTGAAAAAATTTTAAGAGTGTATTAATTTTTATTTTTTTTTTAATAAAATAATTTTTATATATTATACACGTTATAATAAAGCAAGTTGTTATAAATTACTAATAAAACGGTATTTAAATTGTTTGAAATAGAAAAACCAGTAATTTATTTTAAATCATCAGAAAAAATGGATGAAATTAGTGATGAATCCGTTCAATTAATAGTCACTTCACCTCCGTATGGAAAAATTAAAGATTATGGTTTAGAAGACCAAATTGGGTTTTCCGAATCATTTGACACATATTTTAGCAGGTTAAAAACCGTATGGAGTGAATGCCATCGGGTTCTTGAACCTCAATGTAGATTGGTTATCAATGTTGGAGATCAATACTTAAGGACATCTGATCATGGGAGATATCGAATATTATCAATTGCCAGTAAAATAACTGAGAATTGCATGGATTTAGGATTTGATTTCTTGGGCGATATTATTTGGCAAAAAGTAAGCACTACAAATACTACTGGTGGATGCTCTCTCATGGGATCTATATATTATCCTAGAAATGGATTACTGACGTATGACTATGAACATGTTTTAATTTTTAAGAAATTCGAAGGAAAGGGCAGAAATATGGATCGAAAGATAAAAGAATTATCAAAAATAACTTTAAGCGAATGGAAAAAGTGGTACATAGGACATTGGAAATTTCCAGGAATCATTCAAAAAGAGCATGTTGCAATGTTTCCAGACGAATTGCCATATCGAATAATACGCATGTTTTCATTCATCGGCGACACTGTATTAGATCCGTTTTTAGGTTCTGGAAGTACCTTGAAAGTTGCTAAGGCTCTCTTTAGAAAAGGAATTGGTTATGAAATAAACAAAGAATTTAAAAATATTATTGAAACTAAAGTAAAACTAGGAAAAATTGGTCTTTTTAAGGATTATCAATATTTACTTTATAAATTATTTAAAAAATCAAAAAGCGAAAGCTTTAAAATAAATTTTGATAAACAAAAGCAAAAAGGAATATTAGTTCTAGAAGATTCTGAACATTCAGAGATACTAATTGACTATATCTTGTTAGAAATTTACAATATTAACGAAGAATTCATTATAAAGGAATTGAAATCTAAATTCGACGAAAATTCTATAAAATATTATTTAAATTCAAAAGAAAAGTGGGATCATTATAAAAACTATGTAATAGTCATGAATTCAGAATTATCTAAACGGAGTGAGTTTCAAAATGTATTAGAAAATTTTTTAAGCTCGTTAAATAACTCTAAAAGTATTCAATTTATTTCCTTAGAACAGATTACATCAAAAAATTATCAAATATTAGAGTTATTTAAAGAAAAAAATGAAATAGAATTTTTTAGTTCAATAAATAAAGGGAAAGATATTTTATCTTATTTAAAATGATTTTAGTGATTATAAAATCCTATTATAGGGTAAAATGATCATGTGGATCATTCTTCCATCCTTCTTTGAAATAATTCGCGTAATTCGTTCATGATTAATCGACGCGTTGAAGTATCTCTAAATGTCCTAGGGTTCGCACGAAGCACGTGTATGGTGACTTCTCTTCTCTTCTTTTCAAAAAATTGAGAAAAACACTTACAACAAGGGATCCCAACTCTGATTTTATTGTAATATATATCTTCAAAATTCTTCGATTCTTCAATCAACTTTAATAATCTTTCCTTCAAGAGAATTTTATCAGGGGCAGAATCGAAATAGAATTTCTGTAAATAATACTCGTGGTTTTTTTCTTTACAAATTGGACAGATCGAAAAATATTCCAAGAATTTTTTTATGATTTCTTTTTCTTCATCTGAGAGGTTGAGATAATCTTCGCTGTTTTCAATATCTTCTCCTCTCATTATTCCTCTCAATCGATCCAATTCAGCTAACATCGCATCTCTTAGCGAAATCAAGCTCCTTGACGAAGGTTCTTGATTAATTTCTTGCGACATTTATCAATCCTTTTTAAAATTAATTCTTTAAAAATTTAATCGAAATCCCTTTTAAAAAATTTAAGCATCTTTTCATGAAATTATTAGAACTTTAAAATTATAAGGACAGACGCCGTAAAATGATAATGTTTATGAATTTTAAATAATTTTTATCACATGATAGTTTGAATTTTTACTCGTGCTGTTTTTTCGATTAGCTAAATTTAAAAACCTATTTAGAATTGTTAAAAGATTAAATAAATAAAAACTAAAGGTGTCGTTGAATTGTTGAATAATAACATTATTGACGTTTTTCTTAATCCAAAATCCGTAGCTGTGATTGGAGCATCAAAAAATCCAATGAAAGGTGGAAATCGGATTGTACATAATCTTACTTTAAATAATTTTAACGGAAAGATTTATCCTGTTAACCCGAACTCAAAAGGCAAAATTTTTGGATTAGAGTTCAAAAAGTCAATCGCGGATATTGAGGGTGAAGTTGATCTGGCTATTTTTTACGTCCCAAATAGAGTTATTCCCGGTCTTTTAGAAGAATGTATTGAGAAAGGCGTAAAAGGAGCCATCATTGAAGCGTCGGGATTTGAAGAAGTAGGCGATAAAGGGTTAGAATTAAGAGACCAAATCTTAAAAATTACAGATAATTTCTCTAAAATTAGAATTGTGGGGCCAAATTGCATGGGGCTCTCCAGAATTGATGAAAGTAGCGATAGTGACAACAAGGGTGGCTTTTTTAGTGGATTTGGTCAATTTTTTCAATATAAAAGGGGAAATATCGCAATAATTAGTCAATCTGGCATGTTGAATGGCGGGTATCTCATGCACGTGATGACTAAATATCCTGATCTTGGCTTTAGATATTCTTGCTCTATCGGGAATAAAATGGATTTAAGCGAGATTGAGTTTCTAGAGTATTTAATTGGGGATCCAACGGTTAATGTAATTGCTATCTACCTTGAATCTTTCAAAAATCCTAGGAGATTCATTCAGCTGTGTAGGAAAGCTAAATCAATTCCAAATAAGACCATTATATTAGTTAAAGGAGGAATTACCCCCCAAGGTCAGAAAGCCTCCTTGAGCCACACAGGTTCGCTTTCGGGAAGTTCAAGACTGATTGACGCCATAATCAAGCAAGCAGGTGTAATACAAGCAAATAATTTCGGAGAGTTATTTCAATTTGCCAGAACTTTTTCCATGATGTATAGTGCAGGTAAAAAACTGCCTAAAAAGGGGGGTGTTTCATTGGTAATTGGTTCAGGAGGAGCAGGCACGATAGCTGCCGATCTTACGCTAAAATACGGCCTAAATTTCCCAATTTTAAGTGAAAAAGCGTATGAAGCCCTTGAAAAAGTGTTCCCCGAATGGATGCATCCAAATCGATTTGCTCTTGTAGATTTTTGGCCAGCAATGGAAAAAGCCATGATGAATAAAACGAATCCTGAAGTTATAAGAGCTTCGGTTTTTCAGGCGTTATTAAATGAACCTGACATTGAGGGAATATTTAACATGTGGTTTTGTTCGAAGATGTTTTCATTCCAGTATGATTTTGCTTCAGTGATAGAAAAAATGAATTTAGCTTCAAAACCTATATTCATTTTGTTAATTGGGGAATATGACGAAGTTCGTCGAGTATCGCGACTATTTAATGAACAAAACATACCAACTTTTACGAATCTAGAAGAAATGATCAAGAATTTTGCGGTATTAGTTCAAGAATTAAAGAATAAAGCTAAATTTCAAGCATTTAAGAATTAATAAAAAAATCCAAGATCTTTTATTTTTTTGCTCTTGACAAAGAAATGCCACTACATCTCAATTGGACTGAGTGCATGGTTCATCATTTCTTTATTTAAGTATAATTCTTTAACTTTTCCACATCCAAATCCCCCAAGTTTTCTACATGTAAAGGATTCTTTCTGAAAATACATGCAAGTTTTTAAAAATTTACACTTCATATTTTTTTACCTGCTTTTTTTATAACTCATGAATCTAATTATTTTAATTAATGAAAAACCATTTATATTTAAAGGAAAAAACAACCCCTATTAAAAATCACACTTTTAAAAACATTTAAATATCAAGAGTGTGCAAGTTTATTATTTTTTCTGCTCACTCTCTCTAAACAATGTTGAAGAATTGCAAACATGACGTCATGATAATTAGTTATAAGAAAAAAAGAGAAAATACATAAGTACAATAACTACTTAGGGATGTTCTCAGCTCTCCATTTTCTCAAGAACTTTTTGAGAATCTCGTCAGGAATGCCTAACGAGTTTGACTTCACCTTTTTAACACTGCGCGAACCTCTTCTTCTCGATTTTGGCTCAAGTGAAAACTCCCAATCGTAGTAAGAGGGTGATTTTTCCATGGGTGAATATTAGAATATGATGGTATAAATCAATGGAGTGTGCGAATTTTTTAAAAACTATAAAGGTAACCTATTACTTTTTAAAAATATGATCACTTTTCAAACACGTTATTTTATCATGTTATTAAAAACGATCTATTATTACTTAATTTTAATTAGATTTTAAGGGAGTGATTTTTTTGTGTAAGTTTTGTAGAATGCACGCAGATGGATATGACAAATGGTATTTAAATCCTAAAGGATATACGGAAGAATTGTTTTATAAATTATCGTTATTAGACCGTATATTAGGGAGAGAACCTAAAAAGGTTAGAGATGCAATTAAAGGTTCTGATGTCCCTTGGTATCCTGTGGGAATATCGAAACAGTTAGATATGGTAAATTGGGCAAAATTACCCTTTGTAGGACACTTGATTAAAAAAGTTGGTAATTATATCGCAATAAGATCACATTCTGGGCAAGTCGTGCCCTTGGCTGATGCTCTGAAAATTGTAGATTTAAGTTATGATCACGTTGTCTATCCTTGCATGTGCAAGAAACTCTTTAAAGGACAAGAGGAATATAAATGTTTAAACTTTGCTCCCCTGACAGAGATAAATAGAAAAACACCTAGATCTTGGAAGGAAAAAAGGCTCAGTCCTGAAGAAGCAAAAGCAAAATTAGAAGAGTTTTCAGAGAAGGGATACGTTTCAGCAGTGTTTTGGTGGTGCGACATGCCCCAATCGGTCTGTATTTGTAATTGCGATGCTAAATATTGCTACGCAGCAAGACCAAAAATGTGGTACGATATTGAAAATGTATATCGGAAAGCCGAGTATGTGGTCGAAGTCAATTACGATGATTGCATTGGATGTGGTACGTGTGTCAAGCGTTGCCAGTTTGGAGCGATTAAATTAGATGATAATAACCGTTCCATAGTTGATATTAAAACCTGCTTTGGTTGCGGGCTTTGCACGGAGACTTGCGAGCAGAACGCTCTCAAACTCGTAGATAGAAACACGCATCCAATAGCAAAAAAGATTTGGTAGAAGGAGGAAGACTAATTAATGGTTAAATTTAAGTACGATCCAAAAAAATGTGATCTTCCCTACGATCCTATAGAATATTATCCAATAAATTGCCTAAAATGTCTAGAAGTTTGTCCACACGCTCTTTTAATGTTTAGACCCATGAAGAAAAAAAATGAAGATGGAACCCCGGTAAGATACGAAATTCACATGACCTTTAAATACTATGGAAAAAAGTACTGTCCTGATTGTTTAAAATGCGTAGAAGTTTGTCCCTCTCAAGCGATAAAAATAAAATTATAAAAACATACTTTTTATAATAATGATATGTTCAGCAACACGTACTTGCACTGAGTGAACTTCTTCCCAGCAACGTACACATTAGTAGCTTTTTATATAATTCTTGAAAAACCAACTAGAAAAAATCGTCTCATCTTTTTTTAAATCAAATGCGATTTGAGACTTTTGTAAAGCAGAATAATATGATTTTCGTATTTTATAAGTAATGTTAAACATGGGATAACCATTCTTAAAAAGAATGTAATTCATTAACAACCTAGACATTCTTCCGTTTCCATCGTAAAAAGGATGGATGGTGACAAATCTAAAACTCATGATACATGCAAGCAAAACTGGATTTAAAATACCTTCGTTTAATTCATGCCATTTAAATAATTCTTTTAATAGTTCCTTTAATAATTCGGGTCCAGGAGGAACAAAATCAAAGCCAGAAATCCTTACTATATCTTCTCGTATGGTGCCACAAATAATGTTCCCATTAATGTGATCCCTAAATAAAGTGGCGTGCCATTTACATGTTAAATCCATTGATAATTGTTTATCTGTAGTTATCATATCTTCATAACACTTCATGTGAGCTTGAGCTTCGTTAGTGTCTTTAGTAGGTTTATTGATAGCAACGTCTTTTTCCTTAATTGCTAACGCAGTTTCTCTTAATGTTAAAGTAGAACCTTCTATTTTGTTTGTATTATATGTAAATCTAATTCCAAAATCTTCTAACTCTTTTTTATTTAGAAAATCAGAAGTTTTATCAGTCTTAGAATCATATTCACTTTTAATCTTTCTAAGTGTAGGGAGCCATCTTTTTAAAACAATTTCTCTCAAAAAGTCTTCTTTTATAACTTCTAATTCTTCATCAGTAGGCATTTTTTTTCCTAAAAACTTTTCGATAACGTTCATTTTATTATCTTTTCGATAAGAATGAGATAAATAGATGTATAACTTTTTATTTATTGTTTTTTTTGTAATGCTTACCATAATTATAAATTATCTATACAAATATATAAATACTTACATTTTTTGTTAATTTGTATAGATAAGTCTTTTCAATGAAAAAAAAAATTCGGCGATAAAATAGAGTTCTATTCTTAAATCCCGAGAGTTTAAGAATAGAGAAAAACAAGGGATTAATGGAAAACATTTAAATGTAAATGTCAAATTAAGATCATTTATAAAGTTTAAAATAAA
>JAUXAJ010000220.1 GCA_030620005.1 Promethearchaeota archaeon
TATAACGCAATAAAGAAATCTTTTTTTTCTCCTCTAATCATGAACCCTTTGGAGTTCATAGTTTTAAATTTTATAAAGAATTAGATTTTTTCGGGAAAACCCCATTTAATTTCAAAAAATTAGAGATGATCCTATAATTAACGAGATATTTTCACCATTAAAAATTTGGAATCTTTCAGAACATTCGCTTAACATTGGAGATTTTGTTAAAATTAAAAATTCAATGTCCACACATTACGGAAAGCTCGTTTCTTTAAACCCCATAAAAGTTAAGACAAACGATAAGGTCGTTCAAACTCTAAGAACTAGACGAATTACAATTATACCAAAAAAGAGCATTCCAGAAGAGTTTTTAACAGAAATTCTTTAAACTTTTAAGAATATTTATATATTTTTTCAACTTTTCAATTTTATTGAACGTTCTTTCAATCATTATTGTATGTTTATTGTATGTTTATGAATTTTTAATTCTGTATATAACAGTTCTTGCAAAAAAAAAAGGAGAAAAAACGGCTTTTATCAACAATTTAGCTAATTTTTTAGTTTTAATATTTGCAATTACATTGAATTTATTATTTGTGAATTATTTCAACTCTGTTAATAATGATTTCATAGTTTTTCCATTTGATATTTTTACAGTGGGTTTTCTCATATTATTTTATCCAATATTTTATTTTTTTATACGCAATGAAAAAAGAAAGATCAAGAAAGGTAAGGTTATTTTTGAAGAGACTAGTCTAACGGGCTTTAAAAAATTACCGTTTAAATATGATATTTACAGGAAATTAACGCATTTAATTGTTTTGACCATTATTTTGTTCTATTTTACTCTTGGATTTTGGATTCAAAATATTTTTGTTTTCGTGTTACAATTCTTTCCTAAGATTGTTTCTGAAATATTTTTTTCTGTCTTTTATATTGAAAGAGATTTAATGATTTTTACTCAATATTTAGTTGTTTTTTTAGTAAGTATATCGTTAATAGGCTTATTAACTGCTGAATTTGTACGGATATTAAAATCTAAGATTTATCTGTTAAAACCAATTAATCGAATTCTACGAGAAAAGGAATTACACATGAGATTAGGGCCTCATATTTCAATGGCTATTGGTTGCTACTCAATAATTCTTTTATTTGGGCTTTTTCAACCAATTGGTCCATTAATAATATGTCTATCCATGACCATGTCTATTTTTGGAGATATCGCTTCTAATTTAATAGGAAGAACCCTGGGAACTAAAAAAATCCGTAATGGCCCTAAGACTTACGAAGGTCTTTTAGCTGGCATTATAGGGTCTTTTATTTCTGGAATACTTATTTTGATAATATTGTGTGAATCTTTTTGCGTGATTAATGCTCTATTATATTTTTTCTTGCCGCTTATCGGATCCATAATTATTGGCGTAATTGATTTTCTGGATTTAGAAATTGATGATAATCTGCTATACCCGTTCACAATCTCCACAGTATTGTTCTTTATTTTAATTTTTATCGCTTGATTATTTTGCCTTCTATTGATTTATCAGAAAGAACCTGGGTGATTTTTATATTTAATTCTTTTCCAATTAAATTGGTTGAGTTTTTAATTAAAACCTTTAAAAGATAAGTTAACTTTTTCTCTCCTTGCCCTTTTACAGCAATATTACACTTAATTTTTTTTAAAAGATTTGAATCTGAAGCAATCGGACCACCAATAATCATTAACTTATCAGAATTCACTTTTCTCCAAAGATTTACAACTTTTTTAGCAGATTTGAGAGCCATGCTCATTGCAGATAACAAAGAAATATCAAAATTTCTTAAAAAAGCGCTTTTATTTTCAACTTTATATAAAATTTTTTCAGCTCTAATTGATTTTAATCGATAAATTTATTGATGTAATTTGGTTCAGGATTCCTGCAACTAATCTAGAGGCACCTCCAATAAAATCTCTCGAGAAAAACCTCCTTCCTTCACCCACTGCTAAACAATCTACAATAAGAGCCTTCATTTTAGTAGAGGATTAATAATTATTTGAATTTAAATAAGATAAAATTAAATAAAAGAATAAATCTTTCTCTATCACAAAATTGTTTTTATTAAAAAATGTCTGAAGAAAAATTAAGAATTGATAAAATAAAAAAAGGGACTGTTATTGATCATATTGATGCTAGTTACGCCTTGACTATTTTAAATCTCACGGGTCTTGACGAAACCTCTGATTTAATGACTATTGGTGTTAATGTATCATCGCAAAAAAATATGAAAAAGGATATAATTAAAATTGAAAATGTATTTCTTAACGAAGTTCAGATGGAAAAGATATCGATCCTCTCTCCAAATGCAACAATTTCCCTTATAGAAAATTACAAAGTAATAGAGAAGAAAAAAGTCTCAATCCCAAAGACTATTAAGAAATTAATAGTGTGTGTTAATAGGACTTGCATTAGTAACTCAGAAAAAGAACCGATAGACACAGAGTTCTTAGTATTAGAAGAAAAACCCTTGAAAATTCAATGCGTCTATTGCGACCGAATATATCGATTAGACGAAATTATATTCAGGTCTAAACAAAAAACTGAAAAAAAAGTAAAGCAAAGAATTCAATTGTGAACTACCCTTGCCTAAAGGCACGGGCTTCGTGTGAGCACGGAGTTCCGTAGTTCACCAGACTCAGCGTGAAGAAATTTATGCTACGATGGAGCAGATGGTAATGGAGTGCTCAATTCATCTCGCCCCTGAAATTATAAAAATATTTCTTTCAAAACTGGGATATATTAAAACTATAAGATTAGTCTTCGACACTCATTCTTACCACTAAAAAGAGTTGAAGTTAGTCACCTCGTGAATAAAATTTGACTTAAAATAAGAATAGTTCACATGAATTTGAGCATTGTATGAGTAAATACCCCAACAATCATGAATAAGAAAAAGAAGACTCCTATTCCCGGTTTTAATATTTTCTTCCACGACCATTCTTCTTTGTCATATTTAAATCGAAAAATGACAAAACTTGAAATAAAAGGAAAGCCAAACCAAAAACTTAACATCCAAAAAAGTAATATCCAGCCTACAAAACCAAGAAAAAGCCTCCCTATTAACGCACTTAACGCCCCTGTAATTGCTCGCATCCAATATAATTTTGTTTCTTTTCCTAAACGAATATCTAACTCTTTTTGTTTTTTAGATTTTTTCTCTTTTTTGATAGTCTCTTGTTTTCCTTGTTTTTTTTGCTTTTGTTGAAGTAGTTTTTTCCGTTTTTTCCTTACATCGACTTTTTTCTTTTTTACCATATTATAATTTATAAATTATTATTTAAATAAAAATTATATATATTGATTTTAAAAAACATTGGAATAATCATGATGAAGGTTTATAAAAGGTTCACTAATTTCGATGTATTCGCAATTTCAAAAGAACTTAATGAAATATTAATGGGTGGTAATATAGCAAATGTTTACGAGGTTGAAGATATACTCATTTTTAAAATAAATACATTTCAGGGGAAAAAAATACTAATTATTAAGAGCGATTCAAGGATTAATCGAACAGAATACGACTATCCCATCCCTAAATATCCTTCACAATACATGATGTCCTTAAGAAAATTCCTTAAAAATAGAAGAGTCGTTAGCGTGAGTCAACATAATTTTGATCGAATTGTAATACTTGAATTAAGTAACCCTGATGGTCAACCTTGGAAATTTATTATTGAGCTTTTCAACAAAGGAAATTTTATACTGATAGATGATAGAAATATTATAAAAGTCGCAAAGAAGTATAGAAAGTTTAAGGATAGAGATGTTCTCGCTGGTAAAGAATTTATTTTTCCTCAATCTAGAGGAAAAGATTTCTTAACCGTAAATAAAGATGTTTTTTTTGAATTATTTACTGATTCAGATGAAGAAATAGTACGGCATTTAGCCCGAAATATTAACATAGCAGGTCTATATAGCGAAGAAATATGTTATAGGGCCGAAATTGATAAAAAAAAAAAGGGATCCGACTTAAGCAATGATGATTTAAATATACTATTTAATTCATTTAAAGAAATAAGAAACGACCTTCTTTTTGGTGAAATTAAGGCCCATATCATCTTAAGCAAAGATGGAACCGAAATTACTGCTCTTCCTTTTGAGATGGAAATATTTAAAGATCATGAGAAAAAATTTTTTGAGACTTTCAATGAAGCCGTTGATAGTTTCTTCTCAAAATTAGATTCAGAAGTTATCAAGAAACCTAGCGATCAGGCAATTAAACAAAGAATTAAAGCTCAAGAAAAAATACTTAAAAATCAATTAGAGTATTTAGAAGAGCTTAAAAAAAAAAAAAAGATGTATTACAAACAAGGAGAGTTTGTCTATGCCAATTTCAATTCTTTAGAAAAACTATTCAGCGTTATATTAAACGCTAGAAGAAAAAATTATAGCTGGGAAGAAATTAATAAAAAGTTAAGAATCGCTAAACTCGAGAATTTAGAAGGTGTTAAATTTTTTAAAAAAATAATTCCCCGTTCTAAACAACTTATTATTATATTTAATGACGAGGAAATTTATTTAGATCTTAATAAAAGCATTGGAGAAAATGCAAATTATATTTATTCAAAGGGAAAAAAAGCCGATAAAAAAATAAAGGGCACTATTCCTGCTATTGGACAAACAAAATCAAAAATTGAAGATTTGCAACTAGAAAAGGAATCGATTGAAGTTGAAATTGATTTTTTAATAAAAAAACCAAAGAAAAAATGGTACGAAAAATTTAGATGGTTTAAGTCGTCAAATGGTTTTTTAGTTATCGGTGGAAGAGACGCTAGCTCTAATGAAGCTGTGTTTAAAAAATACTTAGATTCAAACGACATGGTTTTTCATACAAATTTCCCGGGTTCACCATTCACAGTTATAAAAAATCCAGAAAATAAAAAAATTCCAGAAAGCACTATAAAAGAAGCTGCGGACTTCGTTGCAAGCTATTCAAAAGCGTGGAAAGAAATGTGGGGCGTCGTGGATGTGTTTTATGTCCTTCCTAATCAAGTATCTAAAAGTCCTCCTTCAGGGGAGTATTTACCAAAAGGTTCATTTGTAATATCGGGAAAAAAAAATTTCATAAAAAACGCAAAAACCGAATTATCCATCGGTTTAAAAATTATTGAATTAGAGAGTGATTCGAGTGGTGATACGAGAATTTTTTATCCTAAACTATTAAGTGGTCCAAAAAACGTCATTATGAACCAAACAGAATTAAATGTTAGGGTTATCCCTTCAAAATCAGGATTAACAAAGGGAAAACTTTCCAAAGAACTAAAATCTTATTTTATTAAAAATTCTCCAAAAACTCTTAAGAAATGGATAAAATTATTAGCTTTAGACGAGATTAACTTATATCTTCCACCAGGCTTATCGATAATAAAAACATAAAATCAAGGAGCCCTAAGATATTTCTTGATTATTTGTAAATTTTTTTTTTTTTTTTTTTTCAACTCTCCTAAAGAGCGATGAATCAAACCATTCAGGAAAGAATTTGAGGCAGAATCATTATATTTCATTATATTTTCTTAAACTTTCCACAAAAAGTTCAAGTTCCTCTTTAGTTTCATCTCTTATTTCCTTTAGCTTATCAATAAAATAATTCCATTGTATATAAATATAATTTTCAGGTTTACCGAGAAATTCAGAGGGTTGAGTGAAAAAGTTCAATAAGCCATTCTGATCAACTAATCGCCACTCATGCCATTAGAAACGATCATTAAATTTTGAGATTATTGGGAATGATTTTAAACTGAAATGAAAACCTAATCTATTTAATTGAGAAAAATTGTGATCATCTTTTTTAAATGCTTCTAGAGGAAGGTATTTTTCTTTTATTTCTTCATTCCTATCAATGAGCTCACGCTTAAAATCCTTTAAATCCATAAGGATCTTATTATATTCCTCCAAGAATATAGTATAACCTTTTTGAATTGTCTCAAATTGTTTATCTTGTAAATTATTAATCCCTAAGCTCTTGTCTAAGTATTCGAGAATCTTGTTGAAATTTGCTCCTTGAGTTCTAATATTACGATTATCAATTAATTCGTGAAAATTTTCCCCAAGTTCATATTTAATCTCAATTTCGAAATTTAAATCTTCTGGTCTTTTTATCCCTTTATAAAAACTAGGATTTTGGAAGACTTCTTTCAAGATAACATCAATTAATTTCTTTCTAATTGCCTCAGAGTTTACTAAATTTAATGACGAATTTGCAGAAAATTTACAATTGATTTTTAATTCGTGCAGAAGATCTTGCTCAAATGCCTCGTATACTCGATAAACACTCCTTTTTTCTAAATTAATTTTACTTTCAACATCAGGTTTATTATTCCTAATAATATCTATGAATTCATTAATAAAAGAATTTATTATATCAACATGTTCAATAATCGCAGGCTGAAACGAATATCTCCCACTCTTTGCTTCTAAGACCTTAATAATAATTTTTTTTCTAGACTCTTCATATTCATCTAAAAGATCCATTATCAAAGACATGTCATTGAAGTTATTGAGAACTTCGTGAATTTTGCTTAATAAATACTCATACTCCTCATTGGAATTATAATTTTTCAATCTTTCTTCACAATAATTATAGCAATTATATCTAAAAATCATAGAAAATGCAAATTTGAAATTGATTAATGGATTAGTAAGGATTAGTTCTTTTGTTTTTAAGAAATACTTGTATGGCTGAGGCTTCTCTTTTTCTATAAGTCCTTCTTTTTCTAATTTCTTTAAATATTTAATTAATGTTGGTCTTGATGTGTCGAATTTCTCACACATTTCTTTCTGTGTCAAACCTTCCTTATCATCTTTTAAGATTTTTAGAATATCTTGCTCATTAATTCTTCTTCCCATTATTAAACATCTCACTTGTAAAATATATTTTTACAACCAAAACTCATTTTTTACATATTTTATATATAATAAACAATAATAAAAAACTTATTAAAGTTTTGTAAAAAAAAAGAGGAGATTATTATTAATTCTAGTATTATTAGGCGATTAGGATGTAAAGGCACAGTGGGTTTTATATTACATTTATTCTCAGATATTAAATAAGAAAAGAAAATCTTTTTTCAATCTTCCTCAATATTGAAGCGGTTGATATTAAGACATATAAAATTGAAGGAGGAAGAGAAAAACTAAAATTCTATTAAGTTTGAATAGAAATTCTCGTTTGTCCTTAATCTAACATATAGGCGAATTATATATGGAGGATTTTTAGTGATCAAACTTTGAATATCTTCTTCTTCATAAAATCCTGAACTAGTTCCCCCTGGAGAAAGTTCAGTATTTCCCATATTAAGAGTATTAATGGTTTCCTCATCTAATTGGACTATTAACTGATCTAGAAAAACATTATTAGATCCTTGATTTTTGATTTGATAGTGAAATCGCCTTCCTAATTCAATCGATCTATACCCTCTACTATCACCCATTATAAATGGAGATCTGTCTCGCAGATCAATCTCAAGTATACAATTGGGAATATTAGAAGGAATCTGTATATCATACCCATAATTAATCTGGATTAATGCTTGAAGCTCTGCTAAGATTTGATTAATTTGAGTAAAATCTTTTTCGTTCAATTTCTTTCGTTCTTTGATTATCTTAATAGTTGTTCCTTCAATATGACTTTCTATCCTTATTAGATAGTTTCCATTTAAAATGTCTATCGTATTGTAATATCCTCTATTGGTTTGTGTAAAACTTATTTCAAAATACTGCTTAATTTGATCCATATTAAGTTCTCTCACTGTATCCCTTATAAAATTCGCAGAGAGATCTCCTTTTATTAATCTGTGAAGAAAATGAGAAAAACGATTAAAAAACAACTGTAACTCCTGATGTATGTCTTGATTGTTTCTTGTGACCGTAACATTTCCAAGTAGATTCACCATAATAGTATTTATTATCATTTCACTTGGTTCTTCTTGAATGGTTTGAGACTCGTGGTTTCTTTTAATTTCTAGCAATCTTTCTACTGTATAAGATATGATATCATCATCAATAACTTTATGATGGATAGGACACATTAATATAAGGTTTTCAAAACTATTTCTCTCATCGTCTGTTTGGTTCTCATCATATCTAGGTCCGTTAGTATTTCTTGCTTTGATATGACATATTATTCCTATAAGTGAATTATTTTCTGTATCAAATATAGGATTATTACAATTTGGAAAAGCACATTTGTTTCCCGAAAGAGAAAATAATTTTTTTATTGTTTGTTGAGTAATTGATGTTGGACTCATAATATTCAATATGAGACTTTTAATTTAATTAAAAGTTTTAATTAAATTAATAATTTTAAATTATTGATTTTTTTGCTGGTTGATAAGAAAAACAAAGAAATCAAATTTGAAGAAATCAAATATTCCTTCATCGATTCATTTTTTATTGGTCGAGAACAAAGTACCAAATAGAATCCCGTCTACCGTTGCA
This sequence comes from Promethearchaeota archaeon, assembly GCA_030620005.1. The sequence continues at coordinate 8,454 of JAUXAJ010000220.1, forward strand.
AAAAATCTGGACATCCATGGACATCCTCTCTACGTGAAAGTAGGTCGGCAACGGACGATTACAACTGCCCCATATAGGAACAATCGAAGTGAATTTTTACGCTTCTGACAAAACAATGTTTCGGGAGGCATTTAAATCGGAATCAAGTTGAAATGGGCGGAGAGAATCGTATGCTTTTGAATTGCCACAATAGAAACTCTTACCGACTCTAACAGGTCGCGTTTCTTTGCCAGAGCTGTCAAAATACAGTAGTTTTCCGCATTCTGAACATTTTTTTGATGTATTTGCGGCTTTTACTAACTTGAAAGAAATGGAGTGAAGATAAGCTTGCAGTTTGACCGATTCTTGTACCTGTGAATAA
>JAUXAJ010000218.1 GCA_030620005.1 Promethearchaeota archaeon
AATTGAAATAAAAACTGAAGAGAATAACGGAACAAATTTCATAATACACATGCCCATTAAAAATTGGAGCGATACCTTGATTCAAATGTATATCATATACAAGGGTGGAATTCCACTTTACGATCACGCATTTGTTAAAAATAATACCATTCATAGTTCTTCATTGATTTCCGGAGGTATTATCGGAATGATGACAATTTTAAAAGAAATTTTTCGCGGTGAAAATCAGATAAAAACAATTGATCACGGAGATCGTAAAATAATGTTTGAATATAACCGCACCAAGGATGTTATCTTTGTACTTATTGTCAAAGAGAACCTTGTAGTTTTTGAAAGAAAACTTGACGACATTATAGAGGAATTTGACATAAAATTCGAAGATTTAATAAAAAACATTGAAAAAACTAGTGTTGAAGTGAATAATTGGGAAGATTTGGGCGTTTTAATCGAAAAACATTTTGGAAAATGTAAATAGAAAATTCTAAATTACTTATTTTTTAAAACTCACGATTTTTTCACTTTTATAAAACCTGATAATTTTTAAATTCCCTTCATTTCAAAATTACCAAACATGATATATCTAAAAGTTTTAGCGAAAGAATTCCCAACAGAGGGCATTAGTCAAGGATAAGATATGTAGCAAGAGATTAAACTTATAGAGAAAGATTTTCTTCAATAATATATAATCAGATTTCATGCGTGCTAAATTTGAATAGCTTAAATCCACAAGATTTTTATGTTTTCTCATATTTTTTTAATAATCATGCCTCGGAGAAAAGAAATCGCTGAAATTCTTAATTTAATGGAAAAACCTCAAAGGATAAGGAATATTGGTTTTGTTGGTCATATAGATCATGGAATCATTTAGACAATTATAGTCTACATGCCATATAGACCACATTATCTGATTCCCTTTTAAGCGAAGCAGGTTTATTATCTCCTGATTTAGCAGGAGAAGCCCGAGCTTTAGATTACTTAGAAGAGGAGCAGAGACGTGGAATCACGATGAAATCTTCAAATATTTCTTTATATTATGAAAAATCCTTAGAACGCCACGAACCTTTTTTAATAAACTTAGTTGACACTCCAGGCCATTTAGATTTTAGTGGAAAAGTAACTCGAGCTTTAAGACTGATAGATGGGGTAATTGTAGTCGTTGATGCTGTTGAAGAGATAATCGCACAATCCGAGACGGTCATAAGACAAGCGTTATTGGAAGGGGTAAAACCAGTTCTTTTTATTAATAAAGTGGATCGCCTCATCAGAGAATTAAAGCTTTCAGACGAGCAAATTAGAAAAAAGTATACAAGAATTATAAATGATTTTAATACTCTCGTTAAGAGATATGCTGAACCACCTTTCAATAGAGAATGGACCGTTTCTCCTGCTGATGGAAACATAGCATTTGGTTCAGCGCTTCATAAATGGGGATTTACATTCAAAATATTAGAAAAAAGTGTTTTAAAATTTAAGGATATTAGAGCACGATATAAAAAAGAGAGTTATACTAAAGAAAGTTATGCTGATTTAGCAGTTTATCTTCCGATCCATCAGGCCATTTTAGAAATGGTTATTGATAAGCTACCAAATCCCATTGAAGCTCAGAAATATAGAATTGAAAAAGTATGGGATGGAGATATTAATTCAATAGTAGGAAAAGCCATGATAAATTGCAAGGCTGACGGTCCGTTAATAATATGTTTAAGTAAAGTTCAAGCTGATAAACACGGTCTTATAGCTACTGGGCGAATATTTTCAGGAAATTGCTCAAAAAAAAAAGAAGTTTTTCTCTTAAACGAAAATAAACACGAAACAATACAAAGAATCTCATTATTCATGGGTCAACGGAGAGAACAAGTGAATTCATTACCAGTTGGAAATATTGTTGCGATAGAAGGAATAAAAAAGGTAAAAAGTGGAGAAACTATAATAGAAAGCGATTATTTAGGTGAAATGGTTCCATTTGAGAACGTAAAGTATGTTTCAAGTCCCGTAGTTACTGTTTCGATCGAACCAGAATATCTAAGAGATTTAGAAAGAATGAAAGAACTTGCTGAAAATTTATTGATCGAAGACCCTAATTTAAAATTCGAGGTCAATGTGGAAAATGGAGAGTTTTTATTATCAGGAATGGGGCCGCTACATCTTGAAGTAAGTACGAGAGAGATTGAAAAGAGAGGGGTGAAGGTTTCCATTTCAGAACCAAGAGCCGTTCATAAGGAATCTTGCAGAAGTGCTAGTGGAAATATTAGAGTATCTACTTCAAATGGGAAAAATTCACTTGAAATTAGGGTAGAAAGGTTAGACAATAAAACTGCTAGATTTTTCCAAACTAGCGATTATCGTTCTATCAAACCTTTTAGCAGGCTAAAGGAATTATTAAAAATAAAAACGAATTTAAAAGAGAAAGAGATTGAAAACTTTTGGAAATGTGACGAAGATCAAAATGTTTTAATTAATTTAACGAAATCAAAAATTTTAGAATTTTACAAGGAAGATACCTTAAAAATTATCGAAAAAATACATTATAATGGTCCATTATGTGGGGAAAAATTAACGGAGGTCAAAATTACAATCTTGGATATTCAAATCAACGAGCTTGACGAAGAAACTGCGTTTACTGAATTATCTACCTTATTTTACGAAGCAATTAAAAAAGGATTAAAAGAGGCCGAATTAATTTTATTAGAGCCAATTTATCATACATTCATTCAGCTTCCACCAGATTACATTAAAAATGCTCTTTCTTTACTGGCAAAATATTCCGCAAAAATTAAAAATATAAACCAAGAAAAAGATTATCAGGCAATTATTGAAATTTTAATTCCAGTTAGGCATTCGATAAAATTTGCCGAAGAAATGCGCTCAACGACTTCTGGAAGGGCGTTTTGGCAAAATGAATTCCACGCATTCATGGAAATTCCCGCAAACGAATCTTCTTCTATCATTAGCAATTTACGGTTTTTAAAGGGCCTTTCTTGGTGAGAAAAAGACTTTAGTTTATGATCACATGTGCTAATAGAAGCCGTAACTAGAAGTGTTAGAAATATTCGCTCTAGAGATATTAAAAAAATATTCGGACATTACTTTCAAATGGCTTTATAGTGAGACACCCTACAAGAGGCGGCATGACATTTCAGCTTATAACTAAAGGATTAGGAGCAGGAAATTCATTAAGAACTAAATATTAAAAATATTAATAATATGATCTATGTAGAATTAACATTAATAACATGGTCTATGTAGACCAAGAATTCTTATTAATAGGACGGATGTTTTTATCAATAGTTTTTTACCATGGGATAAAGAAATAATGCTCGGATGGAGAGATTGTAAATATAGAAAGAAGTGCGCCCGCCGGGAATTGGACCCGGGCCCTCAGGTTGGGAACCTGAGATTCTACCATTTTACTTCTGTTTTTTAACAGGATCTATACTACGAGCGCTTGATTTGTTTATGATCCTATTGAGATAAAAAAAGAGCTTTTCTACTTAAATTTTTTTAAATAAAAATTGAATTATTAGTTGAGGTATTACAAAAGAAGATTGAAGATTTAAAAATTAGAGCAGAGTAATCATCATGGAAAACATGCCGAAAGTTTAAATATTGGTTTTTAAAGAACTTGAAGTTTAAATAAGAGCTGCAAAATTGATATATTAAAAAGTTAAAAATTTCAAAAAAATAAAGAAATGTGAAAGATATGGGAGAAGTAAAAGGAAAATATATCTTAAAATTAGATGAGTTATTAAGCGAATGCAACCCTGAAATTGCTCAGGCTGCCCAAAAAGAATTAACCATGGATATAAATGAAATTGACTCAGATTCATGGTATGATAGTCAAATAGTTAAAAATTACATGAATAAGGTAAGTCATGATGCTCAAATAGCGCTTGGTAAAATGTTAGTCAAGGAAGTCTATCTTAAAAACGATAAAATATTGGAAAGATTTAAGAATCCCGCCGAATTTATCAAGCTCTCGGTTGAAAAATTTAGTTCAGATGAGCAAAGAATAGAAGATCCGTACAAGAATCACGTGGTAGATTACGCTGACGATTTTGTCATTGTAAAAAGAGATGATTGGTTATCCCTCTCTTTGGGAAGGAGCTTATCGTGGAATTCTCGAAAAATATAGAATTATAAGAGTTCACGTCAAAACTACATCAGAAACGATAGATGGTAAATCAATCACAACCTATGAAATTAAATTTGATAATTAATCCCTCTTTTCTGAATTATTTTTTTCTATCTCTTTTTTTTTCAATTTTATCAATTTTAATAAATGAGAATTGAATATTACTGAGCTTAAGAAGTGAAACTTAAGTTATTATTATTTACTAATTTTAATAGTTTTTATATATATGTTCTGACATTAAAGAATTGTAAGAATGAATTATTTTTACAAATAAATTTCTAAAATAAATTTTTTAAATGAAACGGAGCGTACAGTTATTGATAGATAATAAATACGAAGTTAACGATTCCGAAAAAAAATATCGTGCGTTATATGATAATTCAATTAATGGTATTGCCTTTCATGAGATTGTTTATGATTCATATAATAAACCAATCAATTACATTATTACTGATGTGAATCCAAGTTATGAAACAATCTTATCTTTAAAAAAGAATGATGTAGTAAATAAACTCGCTACAAAAGCTTATAATACGGAATCGCCCCCATATTTAGAGATTTACTCCAAGGTCGCTGAAACAACGGAATCTGCTTCATTTTCCGTTTTTTTTGAGCCATTGAACAAACATTTTAAAATATCGGCGTTTTCTTACGAAAAAGGAAAGTTCATTACTATTTTTGACGACATTACTAAACAAAAACAAGCAGAACAAAAATTGATGCAATCTGAGGTACAATTAAAGACATTAAATCAAGAACTAGAGCAAAGAGTAGAATTGCGGACGAAAGAATTAAAAGATTCTGAAGAAAAGTATCGTTCTTTAATGGATGGTTTAAATCGTATAGGTATTGGTGTGGATATTGTTAGTAATGATTATTCAGTGATATATCAAAATCAAGTGTTAAAGGAAAAATTTGGTCATGGTAAGGGAAAAAAATGCTACGATATATACATGGAGTTAAAAAAGCCATGCGAGTTCTGTCCCATGTTAAAAGCCATAAAATCTAATAAAATAGAGAGTATTGAATTAAAAGGCTCTGATGGAAGGGATTACGAACTAATTTCTGCTCCATTTCCGGATCCAGATGGAAATGTTGATAAGGCAGTTGAAGTTGTAATCGACATCACGGAAAAAAAGGAAGCCGAACAAAAATTAAGAGATTCAGAAGAAAAATATCGAGATTTATTTGAAAATTCTCCTATTGGAATTCTATTATTTGATGAAAATGGAAATTTCATGAGAGGGAACTCAACATTTTATCGAATATTTTCTAAATACGCACAAGAGGAACTCGCAGGTAAAAATTTCAGGCAAATGATATCATTGTTTAAAAATCCCAAAGAAGTTTTACAAATATTTGCGCAAAGATTTCGTGAATTAGAGGAAGGAAAAGATTTAAAACCAATTGAATTGAAAATTGTTAGAGAGAATGGGGAAGAGCGTTGGGTAAATTGGCATAGTTCCAGAATAAAAATGAAAGATAAGACAATAATACAAGCAATACTTCAAGATGTTACAGATAAGAAAAACGCAGAACAAGAATTAAAAGAATCTGAAGAAAAATATCGCCTTATCTTAGAAAACACGAATGATTTAATTTCCATAATAAATGATAAATTTGAACACGAATATATAAATGAACCAGCATATCTTAATACTTTAGGTTATTCTGAAAAAGAAATATTGGGCACGAATGTATGGGAGTTGGTTCATCCCGAAGACATTGAACATTTGACTAAGTTATACCAAATCTCACCAGATGGTTTTCAAGAATTTCAAGAAGAAGTTAAGCAAGAATTAAGAGTTAGACATAAAAAAGGGCATTATTTGTGGATGGATTTTGTGAGTAAAGTTTTCATTGACAGTCAAGGTAAGCCTAAAATCGTAGCAATATCAAGAGATATCACCGATAAAAAATTAGCAGAACAAAAATTAAGAGAATCAGAAAAAAAGTTAAAAGAAAAAAATGTCGTACTATCAGTCTTGAATAGGATAATCACGCTAGGTAACGAATCCCAGAGTCTCCAAGAGTTCTTGGAGAAATCTTACGATCAAGTTTTAGATATTGCAGGTTTCGATAGAGGAGGAGTTTATCTTTATGATCATCAGACTCAGCATAACATATTAGTACACCATAAAAACGTTCATCCCGACTTTATAGCCGCAGTAGAAGATGTTGACATATCAGAAGGTCTTTTTGCCAGAGTATTTGACAAGAATAAACCATTTTATATTGAAGATTTCTCGAAATTCATGGAAGGCTCAAGAGAATTGGGCGTGTATTCTGCCGCAATCGTTCCACTCCGCTCAAAAGACGAATATGTTGGAAGCATGAATGTTGCTTCACCAGTTCATCAATTTCTCTCTAAAGAAGAATTAGAGTTATTAGTGGCGATCGGCAAGCAAATGGGAATAATCATTCAAAAATTTGAATCAGAAAAACTACTCAAGGAATCTGAAGGAAAGTTCAGAACCATCGCAGAACAATCATTCATAGGTATTTTGATAATCAAAGACTATCATATTAAGTATTCGAATCAGAAGTTTGCAGACATCATTGGGTATACAAGAACAGAAATTGAAGATTGGAAACTTGAGGATTTTTTTAAGCACGTGTATCCAGAAGATGTTAAGGACTTAATTGAACTGGAAAGAAGAAAGTATGAAGGAGATGTAAAAATCATAGAAAAGTATCGATTTAGAGCATTTACAAAAACAGGCGATTTAATTTGGTTAGAAATCGATTCTAAAACAATTCCTTTTGGAGGAGATTTAGCCGATTTCACGACTATTATGGATATAACTGAAAGGGTACAATCAGAGCAAAAATTAAAAGAATCTGAAGAAAAATTTAGAGTGATTACCGAACAATCTTTTATCGGTGTTTTAATAGAACAAGAATTTAATATAAAATATGTTAATCAACAATTTTCAACAATGTTAGGGTATAGTACTGAAGAATTATTAACTTGGACGCTTGAAGATTTCTATTATATTTTCCATCCCGATGATTTAGACATATTTAAAGAACTTATTGATAAAAAGGTTAAGGGTTTTTTTGATAAGATTACAAATTATCAGTTGAGAGTATTTAAGAAAACTGGTGAAATCATCTGGTTAGAACTTTTTTCAAGAGAGTTCATGTACCAACATAAAGCCACAAATCTAGTTTTTGTCACGGATATTACAGAGAAAAAGGAAGCCGAAAGACTCATCATCGAAGAGAAAAATAAACTAATAGAACTTAGCGAAATGAGGCAAGATATTATCACAAGAGTATCGCACGAGTTGAAAACGCCTTTAACTTCTATAGATGGAGCATCTCAAATGCTTCAAATGGTTCATGGAAATGATATGAATGAAAATGTATCTAGATTTGTCGAAATCATACATAGAGGTGCCATTAGGTTAAAAACATTAATAAATAATTTGCTAGATATTTCAAGATTAGATGCTAAAAAGTTCGAATTAAAAATTCAAAAAGAGAATATTGTAGAAATTATAAAAGAATGCATATACGAAATTTGCTATTTAGCAAATAATCGTGAACTTGCGTTAGAAGTAGACTTACCAGCAGAATTATATTTTGATGTCGATAAACTCAGATTAGAGCAAGTAATATCAAATATAATGTCAAACGCAATTAAAAACACGCAATTAAAAGGGAAGATTTTCGTAGATCTTGTCGATACAAGGGATTACATTGATATCCAAATAAAGGATACTGGAATTGGATTAACTGAAAAAGAAAAAGAAAAAATCTTTGAAAAATTCGGCAAGATAGAAAGATACGGAAAGAATTTTGACGTAAATATTGAAGGAACAGGTCTTGGATTGTATATTTCAAAAGAAATTGTTGACTTACATGGGGGCCAAATTCTTGTAGAATCTGATGGACGGGATAAAGGGGCAAAATTTACAGTTCGATTTTTTAAAAAACAAGAATAGTAGAAGGTTTGAACCCTAAAATTCTAAAAAAAACATTACTTAAATTTTTTATAACCTGCAAACTTAATCATGAAATTAGGAATTTTATTATTGGGCACTATATAATCAGCATATCCGTTTTCATTAGCAATTTTCGGCATTCCATACAAAACACTTGTTTCTTCTGATTCTGCTAAGGTTGTTCCACCAAACTTTTGAATTGCCCTAAGTCCCGCAACACCGTCCACCCCCATTCCTGTTAATAAAATCCCCATTGTACTACTTCTATAAACTTTTACCGCTGAAAAGAACAAGATGTCTATGGAAGGCATGCAAAAATTGACTGGCTTTCCCGTGTATGCTTTAATGCAAGGTCTATTTTTGAAAACAGATACTTCCGTGTGTTGACCACCAGGAGAAATATATACAATTCCTTTTTGGAGAATTTCGAAGTCTTTTGCAACTTTAACTTTAATGTCACATGACTTATTTAAAGTGGCTGCGAAAGTTTCGACAAAATTTGCATTTAAATGTTGGACTATTAAAATTGGACATGGAATATTCTCAGGAATTCTTTTTAGGAGAGAATTTATGGTTTTAGGACCACCCACGCTTGCTCCTATTACTATTACTTTTGAAGCCAAATGAATTCCTTTAATTGGTGCAAAATCAATGGAAATGTCAGTTTTTAATTTTCTCGTTCTAGTTGGTCTTATCATCTTATCGTGCAGGAGTTCAAGATTTAATGGTGTAACTGTCGTGCCTTTTTGCTTTATTGGCGTTTTTTTAACTTTAGGTTTAATCGTTTTGAAAACTGCAGCTTTTTGTAGGTTCTTTTCGTATTCCTTTTTTTTTATTTCTTTACGTTCAATTAATTTATCTTTATCGGCGTGTATGGTTACTTTTTTTTTACTTTTT
>JAUXAJ010000054.1 GCA_030620005.1 Promethearchaeota archaeon
TAACAGGCTCATGAAATTTATTTTAGAAAAGTTCGGGTACATGATCATAACTACAGATAGTCATTACGGAGAATATCTTCATTGGGCTTGGGAAATAGCTGATATTGAGGGCGTGCATCGTTTTAAAGATACTTACATTCAAGCGATTAGCTATGAGAGTAAAAAGATCACTAGAATGATAAAGAGAGGGAGCGGGGCTCGGCTTATTAGACCGGACGACGAGCACGCAATACCAATTATTGAAGGTATTCTGACAGACGCAAGTTACGAAGAACCCTCAGTTAATATCCCGAACGATGATATAATTACAAACCTTCCCCGAGATCTAGTAGTAAAATGCCCTGCAATAGTTAATAAGGATGGACTCCAAGGCGTAAAACTAGGAGAATATCCGAAAGGGTTAGCTGCGTTTTTACGAACTCAAGCTTCAGTCCAAGATTTAGTAGTCGAGACAGTTCTTACCAAGTCAAAGGAGATGGCTCTTAAGGCACTTCTTGCAGATCCCGTTATAGACAGTTACGAGCAAGCAGAAAGCATGCTAAATGAGATGTTACGCGTTCAAGCAAAATATATTCATTTAGATTAATTTTTATTTTTTTTTTTAACATGATAAGGAAAGATTCAAACAGCGACATTTTATTATATTATTTGAGAAAGATGAAGAATAAAGTGTTAAAAAATCAAAAATTCAAGAGTATCTTGCTTTTTAAATTCTAGACTTAATGATTCTTCAATATATACATATTTTTTTTTAGAAAGAGGTAAATATTGATGAGTAAAGTTGGTGTTGCTACACTTCCGTTGCACGGGGGTAAAGCGCCTGCATGGTTATTTAAACGGATGGTAATACTTGCTAATCCTATTTTTAAAATAGTGCACGATATGGAAGGCCCTAACGGAATTTTGAGAAGATTGTCTGATACCTATTGGTTTCAAGGGTTATCATGCATCTTAGGTTACGATTGGCACTCATCTGGCACTACGACCGTGCTTGGGGGCGTATTAAGGGAAGTTTTGAATCCAGAGGAACACGAGTTAATAGTTGCGGGGGGGAAAGGTAAAGCTTCTTTAAAAGTTAAAGAACACTTGAAAAAAAAAGCAAAATTATTAGATTATAGCGATGACGATATAAACAATCTTAACGAAACAAGCCGGTTAGTGGCAAAAATTGATCAAGGAGCCATTCAAGATGGTTTTTCTCTTTACCATCATCTCATGGTTGTATCAGAAAACAATTGGGCCATAATACAGCAAGGGCTTGATGCAAAAATATTCAAAGCAAGGCGATATCACTGGCTTTCTGAAGGCATTACCAGCTTTATTGACGATCCCCACAGCGATATCAGCAGTCAAATTGTTAAAAATGAAGTATTAAACATGGCAACCAAAAAAAGTAGCGAATGTAGGAAAATTTCCTTGGATTTAATCTCAGAAGGGGCAAATAGAATCAAGCGATACTTAAACAAATTAAAAGACAGAAATCAAACAAGTTTAGACGACTTTATTAGACCAAAACAAGCAATAAAATTAAAAAAAATTCCATACCTGGACATGCCAATTCCGTTCACTCTTAAGTGGGAAAGCGTGGAGATGGCAAAAGAATTAGGTTTAAACGATTACACGGAGCTGTTGAAAATTAGAGGTTTGGGTCCAGGAATGATCAGGGCATTAGCTTTAATCTCAGAATTTATCTGGGGCGAGGCCCCGAGCTGGAAAGATCCCGCGAAATATGCTTACGCCGTAGGTGGAAAAGATGGAATCCCATACTTTACGCGGACAGATCGAATGGAAGAATGCGCAGCACTTTTAGAAGATGCTATTAATCAAGCTCGATTAAATAATAAGGATAAACTCGATGCTCTTCAAAGATTACACGAATACAAAAACCGAAAAAGCGTATTATGATAGAAAATATTCTCCTGAGAATATTTTAATTTCGTGGAAATTTGAAGCTTAAGAGTCGTCTATTATACTCTATTATTAAAATTAATTAAAATCTTTTTAACTTATAAAACACGAAAATAAGTATTAATAATTGTATTAAAATTATAAAAGTGTAAGAAATGGACGATATAGAACTCAAGCCTACACATGTAGGAAAAAACAAGGGACTAATATTCAAAACACCAATGGAGCTTTTTAGGAAAAGAGGAAGTCCCGATAAAAAACTAGATCCTGAAATAAAAAAGGAATTATCGAAGCATGTTAAAGGAACCTTTGGCGGCTTGCAAATTGCAAACATGACATATAAAGCAAATGTTGGAAAAACTAAAACCGAAACGACACCAGAATTTTGGGACGATTTTGAAAAAAGAAATAAAGAATTGGGCGTCGATCTTGTAGGATACACTCCAATTGATGAAAATTATGTTTTTCAAAATTTTAAGATTTATGGTAAGAACGCAATTGTGTTAGGAATGGAAATGGTTTGGGAGAGAATCAAGACTGCTCCAGGACCTTTGTGTAATGTTGAAGCGTTTAGAGTTTATAAGGAATTAGGAGATATAACCATTGAATTAATTAAATTCTTACAAGAGGAAGGATATAAAGCTGAAGCTCACCATCCATTTGGTGGAAAACTCCTTTTTCCCCCTCACGCCGTTGCTGCTGGATTAGGCATTAAGGGGAGAAATGGTTTGGTAATTACGCCTGAATTTGGTCCGCGTCAAAGATGGAGCGTTATTTCAACCGATGCTGAAATTCCACAAACTGTAAGAAAAGATTTTAGCGAAATGGAGGAGTTTTGCAAAACTTGCGGTTCTTGCGTGAAAAATTGTGAAGGTGGTGCTGCATTCGAAGAACCTATTGAAAAAGTAAAAGGCTCAGGAGTTATAACGCATATAGATCGTTCGAAATGTATTTATAGCTTGATAAACAATAACTATTGCTCGGTTTGTTTAAAGGTTTGCCCTAAAGGTCATCCTAAAAAATAACCTTGGAATTAAAGACATTTTAATAAGTAGAACACATATCTTAAGATAGTTTTCATGAACAGAGAAATTAACAAAAACTTTATAGGAGTAATAGTTCTCGGAATAATCCTCACATTCATACCATTAAGTTTGATTTACTACGAAGATGATGTTCTTCGAGATTTTGTGCTCGTAAATTTTAACGATCCAGCGGGGGAACAATTAGAAGGCACTTATTATCCCGGTTCTCGAGACGCAGGTATTATCTTATTACACGGATATGCTGGAGATCAAATGACAATGAAAGGAATTGCAACTGAATTCGCAAGATTAGGTTTCCACGTTTTTAGTTTTGACTTTTCGGGACACGGTAGATCTTCTGGAGCAATGGAATTTGCATACACCCGGTCTGATCGCCTCGCAAAACAAGTAATTGCTGGAAAAGAAAAGTTCAAGGAATTATCAGGATTAGATGACTCAAAAATAATTTTATTTGGGCATAGCATGGGTGCTCGCGTAGCCTTACAATCATCAACTTTCGACGGAAGTCGAGTGAAAATGCTTATTTTATTTGGCTGCTACGTGAATCTTGAACCAAGCGCTCGTTCAAGCACTTATAGGATGCCAAGTGATTTTGAACTAGAATGGATAAAAAGTCTTTCAAAAAACAACCCTCCAGTTGATATTTTATTACTAACAGGAGAACTAGACGATACTTCAACGCCTTATAGAAATTATTTGTTATATCAAAAATTAGGTGGAAGTTCTTCAAATTACATTCGGGAACTGGTAATTATTGACGATCTCATCCACGGATATGAAACATATTCGCCCGAGGCAATAACTCACGCGCTTCATTGGGTAATGATAAATTTAGGTTCAGAAACTATTACAAGTTATTCAGCAACCACGATGGTAATGAGAAAAATTTTGTGGACCATATCTGTCATTGGAATTTTCATGCTAACCATTGGAGGAAGTATTTTTCACAAAAACTTGAAATCTCAATATGAAACTCAAAGTTCGAATCTCGATAATAACCAAGAATTTTTCCCCGGAATAAGAATAGTGAGCATGAAAAAGTTCTTAACGCGCAAAATTCTTTTCTGGCTCGCTGCTATTCCGGTAATAATCGGTATTTTAATTTTATTTTTAACTTTTCCTCTTGATATCCCATTTATTAGTTTAATATCCGTTAGTTCAATTGGAGGGCATGGAATATTAATGATATTGATTTATAGCCAGGGGAAAATGCCTGGAACAAGAGGTTTTCTAAACTTTAAGCTAAAAATTGAAAACAACAAGCAAAAATGCGATATTTTAAAGGGACTTGCTTTAGCAATTTCGTTAATATTTACAAGTACTATTTTTGCGTGTTCTGGGATATTCTATGTATACCCTATTAATGATAGATTAATTTGGTTGATTGTTTTAACAGTATTTTCAATTCCTGGATTTTTTGTAATGCAACTTGAATTTAATAGTTTTTTTAATTCAAATTTAGCAAGAAATAAACGCCGTAACGGGGTAATTCTAACCATTTTTGTTTTATATCCTTTTTTTTCTTATGCCGCCATGCTTGGAAGTCTTCACGGCATAATAATTTTAATTTTTGTCCTTTCTGGAGGAGTTCTTGTTCAGAAAATAGGGAAAAATTCTACTTTAACAGTCGTAATTCAAGCTTTCTTAATGAATTACCTATTACTATCACAAGGCGTTCTTTATCCTGGATTTTTCTGAATTTAGTTTGCCCGAATTAAATCATAAGGAAATATTTTTTATTATTTTATTTTTTACCATAAAACGCTCGAGCCATGAGTATTACACCAATTGCCAATGAAGCAAAAAGCAACGTATCAAATAGCACTTCGTATTCAAAGATATTATTTAAAACATCAATAACGAGAGCTCCAAGGAAAAATAACAAGCCCATGAAGAAAAATTGCATGTTTTTCTTCGATTCTCCAGTAACTTTTTTCAACCCGAATTTGTATAGAGAAATTGTCGAATATAGTATCATGAAAGCAATATACAAGGCATACAACATGAATTGGAAGGGTTCAAAATGCGTTTCAGCTGTAGCTGCGTTAATTACAGTGATATAATCGGTGAAAATCAAGATTAATACGATAAGTATTAATGTTATGAGTGGTATCCATAAAAACTTCTTCATCTTTTTTATTTTTATCCATTTACTCGAATATACAAGAACTTGCATCGTATAATATAAAAAGAATACTGCCATTAAAAGAGAGATTAATCCCATTTTAAATAATATAATTATTACTGACGCCTCACCGATGAGAGAATAAAGTATAGTAGATAGTGCAAAGATTCCGAGAAAAATCGAAGCAATAGCAAGCGATGCGTTTCCAACAGGCACTAAAGAGCGTTTCATTCGCATTAACAGTAAAAACGCGACTAAAAAGGAGATTCCCATTGTTATAAATTCAAAAATATAAGTTATTAATTCAGTCATGACAAATACACTTCAAATTATATTTTTTCTTTCTTCAACAATAATTTTTTAGTATTTAAATCTTTTCAGAAAAGACCTTAGATATTTTCTTTTTCATCTCTACGATCTGTTTTATTTTGAAATGAGTCTCTAAATTTATCGCCTAAACTTTTAATACCTTCACCGATTTTTTTTCCTATTATCTGCAATCCAACATCAATAGGTGCACTTCCATTTTCTGATTGAAAAAATCCCGTTATGTATTTTAACACTTGTGTAAAAGTATATTTGTCAACCATGAATTCTTTTGAGCGTTTCGAGAGCATGAACATGAGTGTTGCGACTAAGATTATACCAAATGAAAATAATAAATAGATTTTATGATATATTACGCTAAACTCCCTGTTAGGTGTAAAAAGATCGTACAAAACTGGAATTCCTGCCATAAAAAAAGAATCCAAGGTAACCATATGATAGCCGATCGCAAGTCCCATAGAAATTAGAACTATGCCTTGTTCTCCAAAAATTTTCTTCAATCCATCTGTAAAATATAATCTTGACTGGAATTTCATTGTACTATCAAAAGGTACAATGCGAGAGGGCGCTTCTGAAACGCGTCTCGTTATACTCTGAACCAAATAAAGGATTGTGATATAAAGCAAAATTATATCAATAATAAACGAGCTTTCGTTATTGCTAGTCAACTCAAAACTCATTATTAGATGATAAAAAGTAATTACATTAAAAAATCCAACCGCGGTGGCAAAATTTATTATTCCCGGAACCGATTCCTGTTTATTAGGCGCTCTATATACTAAAAATAAAACAATCAATGCGTTAACAATTCCTAATATCCCAAGGATTAAATTACCTAATTTAAGTTGAAAAATTAAATATATATAAAAAGGAATTGATATATAGGCAACGATTTTTATAATTGATCCAAAAAATATATGGTCTCTAGGAATACCTAAAGTAATTATTTTTTTGGAAAACGATGTAAAAAAATAGAGCGTAAGAAAAAACAAAGATAAGCACGAAATCGCAACCCAAACAATAAAATAAAGCAACTTCATGTACTGAAAAACAATGTGATCAAAAGTCCAATTGAGAACAAAAAATGCTATAGTAAAAATAATTATTAAAATTAACGAGATTAGATAATACATCGTGAGATTTTTTACTCTCCCAATAAGGAACCCTGAAAGAAGAATTGCGAAAGAGATAAATAATTGAAACACAAGCATGGTTTGCATGAATTCTTGCGTGATAAAAAAGTTTAACCTGAATAATATCGCAAGGACCGTGTTTGACGATAAAAGGGTCACAATCGTTATTGTAAAAAGCAGATATTCCTTTTCTTTTAATTTTTCTATGCCTCCGAAAATTCTATTTTTTAAAAACCAAATTAATGTTCTTTCTAAATAACTCATATATGATAAATAAAGAAAAAATTGTGTTTAAAGCTTTACAAAAAATTCATGCGCTAGCACTAAATTTACAAGTATTGTTTAAAATTTTAAAGGAAAAGTGCCGTATTTTATGCCTGCATCGATCAGTGTCCTAATATTCACTGGAGGTGTTCCCGGTGATATATCGCAAGCTGAACTAAGAATAAACTTTCCACCTTTTGCAACATCATGAATACATTTTCTCGCCATTTCATCTACTTGTTGGGGCGTTCCATAACGTAAAACTTCTGTTGGAACATTTCCCATCAAAGATATGAATTTTTTACCGATAATTTTTTTAGCTTCTTTCATATCAATTTTGTCAACACTTATAGCCAATATTTTGGGAATTTTAGTTAGCGATTTCATTAAATTTAATGTTTCTCCGCAGATATGAACCAAAAATGCTAAGGAATTGACTTTTCGAATAATTTTTTTTAAGTATGGAAACGCGTACTTATCAAAAAACTCTGGCGAAATGCAGGTGCAAGACGCACTTGGGTCGGAAAGCGCTACCATATCAAGCCCTTGCTCCATTTGTACGTTAAGAAAATCTATTATTGAATCAGTAGCTACTTTTAAAACTTTATGAACGAGATCTGGGCTTTTTATCATGTTTCGCATTAGATTTTCCATTCCAAACGTGGACCCCGCCGCAGTTATAGGTCCTTCAACACCAGCAACTAAAAGATGATCAGGGTCTTTAAATTTTTCAGTAAATATTTTACATGTTTCTATTATTTGAGGCATCCGACCATCTTTTAAGGGGTTTGCGGGTTCCAATGCTTCAATATCAGAAGCAGTTTGAACGGCTGGAGTTTCGTGCATTGGAACGACATCGGGCATGTAAGTCAAGGTTGCCCCTAACGCTTCTCCCACGATATTTAAATCAGTAAAAGAGGTCACGATTGGTAAGTTATATTCTTTGGCGATATATAACTGTGCGGCGGCATGTTTTTTGCCATCCTTCATGATTTTATGAGCAGGAATGCCAGTGTATTTGTGATACGCCCAAATAGAGTAACCTAAAATAACCGGAAATGCAGGAACTGACGATCCAGACTCCGCTAGTATCCCTCTTATTGAGCTTTTTTCGAATAGCTCCATTTCTCATTTACCTCCAAAAAAATTATCGATTAATTTCACACCTTCAGAAGCATCGTCACAATGCATGACTCCAATATTTTCCGCAAATTGTTCGCTAGTAGCTGCCCCTCCTATAATTATTTTCAATTTATCTCGAAGTCCTTTTTCTTCAAGTAAATTTATAACCTCAACGATGCTTTCAAGCGTGGGATTCATTAAGGTTGACAATGCAAGGACATCAGCATTGTGTTTTTTAATTGCATCCATGAATGTTTCTGGTTTTACATTTCGACCGCAATCAATTACATCATATCCAGAAGCTTCAAGAAAGGTTTTTGTCAAATTCTTTCCTATATCGTGGATATCTCCCCGAACTACACCAATAACAACTGTTTTTTTCTTTTCCACTTCACTTGCTTTCATGTGCGGTTTTAATACTTCTAATGCGTCATACAAGGCGTCCGCAGAAATTATTATCTCCGGAAGAAAATATTCTCGTTTTGCGTATAATTCACTAACAGTTCTCATTCCAATATTCAAACCGTTTATTATTGCATCGTTGATGTCTAGCCCCTGAGTAATCACTTCTTTTGCCAAGGAAATTGCCTTTTCTGAATCTCCTTCAATAATAGATTGTGATAATTTTTCTAATATACTCATAATAGTAATTTATAACGTTTCTATTATTAAACTTTTCAAAATAAAGAAAAAAAGGGGAAAAAAAAATATTTAACTCTCAATATTTACGGAATTGAATTTAAAACCAGCTCCACAGTGAATGCAAAAAGCAAGTCCTTTGTCAGATAAATGTTGGCTCATAGAGTCAGTAAATTTTGCTCCACATTCACCACAAAAAGCTATTTTTTCAGGAATATTCTGAATAATTTTTCGTGGGATGGGCGTTTTTGTTTTGATAGGTTCTTCAATTCGAGGGGTGGGTTGTTGCTCTTGCTTTTTAGGTCTAGGTTTTCCAGAGATTAAATAGTAAAGGCCCTCAAAAAGCTTGTAAAGACCAAGGAAAAGTCCATAGAAAAGATAATACAAGCCTTTTAGCATGTAATACAACAAGTAGGCAACACCTTTTAGAACGTAATATATTAGATAAGCAATGCCTTTTATGAGGTAATAGATGCCAACTCCAATAAGCACTAATATTGCAGTAATTCCAACAGCAATTAATATTTGTTCGTATAATGGTAAAGCCATGAACCAATTTGCTACATCTCCCCAAGTTATTGTAAAACCATTGTTGGAAAAAAAGGTAAATTCCGACCATTTACTCCAATTAACCATTTCTTAATCACTCATATTGTTTTGTTTTTTAATTGTTATTCTTAATTATAATGTGTTAAATATCGATTAAAAAAAAACGGGAGACCAATATTTGATTGAATGTGATTATTAGGAGATGATATAATAATGTTGAAAATAGGAGTTATTGATGGATTAAATCTTTTTATTTCCAAATTTTATCATAGTTGTAGCTAAATACGAGAATGAAATCAGATTCGGTCTAGATTTTGGTTGTACTCATGCATCAGCTTAAATGCTTTTATGGCGTGCTTGATGCTGGTCATGACTGGAATCTTAAACTTTACAGCTTGATCTAAAACTTGCTCGAAAACCCACCTCGAACCGAAAACACAAATAACGCAAGGTTTTTCTTGTTCGCTAGATATCTTATTCAAATGTCTAATGTGAGGCGTGATTGAAAGACCCCATTTTTCCAAGGGCATTTGAGGAACAGAAAAAATAAATAACAATGCATCTACATTCTCATCTTCCATTACTGCTTTTAGAGATGGAATAAATGTTTGGAATTGAGAAGGTCCTAAATCAACGGGATTCTCCAGATAGCACCAATTGGGTGCGATTTTTTTCATTGATTTTATAGTATTATCGTCTAATCGTGCTAAAGATAAGCCCTGATTCTCTATTTCGTCGCAAGTTAATATTCCTAAACTTCCTGACCCTGTAATTATAGCTATATTCTTTCCTTTAGGTAAGGGTTGAGTAGCAAAAACTTGAGCAATGTTAAACATTTCATAGAAATTATTAACGCGAAAAATTGCTGGGTTCTGTTTGATAACTGCGTCATAAATTTTATCGTTTCCCGCCATTGAAGCAGTGTGACTTTTTATAGCGTTAGAACCACTTTTGCTTCTTCCATTTTTAAGTATTAAAATTGGTTTTGTAATATTTTTTAGCATATTTAGAAAATCTCTACCTCTGCGCACATCTTCCAAATAGACTGTAATAACTTTTGTATCGGGGTCTCCTTGAAGATATTCCAGCATATCGGTTTCGTCAACGTCAACTTTATTACCTATTGTGATTGTTTTAGCAAAGCCTATTTTCTGTGAACCCGCCCAGTCTATCATGATGTTGCCTAATACGCCAGATTGCGCCACAATAGATATTGTTCCCAAAACACTGCGATCAAAGTCAATTTCAGTAGTAGTGAATTTGTTACGAAAGTTCGTAACGCCAACACAGTTGGGACCTATAATTCTTATGTCATGATCTCTTGCGATTTGTTCAATTTGTTCCTGAATTTTGATATATTTTTCAATGCCAGTTTCTTTAAAACCCGCAGTTTCGATAATAATTCCTTTCACTTTCATTTTCACACAATCTTTTACAGCTTGAAGGACATTATCGTTTCCAATAATTATTATGGCTAAATCAATTTCGTTTGGTATATCATTCACATTTTTATATGCGTTATGCCCAAATACAGTATCCTTCGTTAAACTTACGGGATACGCATTAAAATTAGATTCTAAAAGATATTTAGTCGTGCCATATCCAAATTTAGGCGTTTCTGATGCTCCGATAATTGCTATTGTTTTAGGATCAAAAAAAAAGTTTAGTTCTGACATTGAGACTTGAATGGTTTAGATATTTTAAAATAATAAATAATAATTAATAAAATAAAATATAGAGTAAAAATATTGTAGTTTAAAACATAATTTTTTGATTTATTAGTGACAATGAGCACCATTAATGCTTGTAAAAAATTTCCAGTTGTCTGTCCAATCTGTAAGGAAATAAAAGATGTCGAGATTCCCGAATCTATAATAAATCAAGCGTCCCAATTAACCACTGTATCGATCCCTAAAAATTTAGTCTGCCAACATCATTTTCAAATATTTGTTGATAAAAATTTTAGAGTTCGCGGATATCAAAGAGTTGATTTTGAATTAAAATCGGAAAATAGAGAAGATCAATTAGATTTCGAAAAAAATGTTGGTGATGATAACAAGCGCGACGAAGAACTACTTAATAATCTAATCTTAAACGGCAATAACGTCACGTGTAGACCAAAAAAAACATTAGAACAAGATACTACTGTTCGCAATAACGAAAAAATGCCATTAAAACAAAAAAAGATGACTTTAAAGGAAATATACGATGAATTTTGGGAATTCATTGACGAAGATAACGAAGAATTTCAAGATTTTATCGTTAAAGATAATAGAAGAAAAAAATATTTAACATCTGATAGGAAACTTGGTGTGAAGGAAAATTATTTAGAATTAAAACACGAAAATAATTTGAATTACATTTAGGTTTCCATTCCCTTTGATGATTTATCTCACTTTAATAAAGTTTAATTATATTTTCTAAATTTATTATAATCAATTTTAACAACAAAAAATATATATAATTAAAAATCAATGAGAATAGTATATATTGATATTGATACTCTAAGACCTGATCATCTGGGTTGCTATGGTTACCATCGAAATACATCCCCGAATATTGACAACATCGCTAAGGAAGGCACGATCTTTACTGAATGCTATGCTTCTGACGCACCTTGCTTGCCTTCTAGAGCATCACTTTTTACTGGACGATTCGGCATTCATTCTGGGATCGTTGGGCACGGTGGAACTGCCGCGGATTTAAGGTTAACTGGAGCCAGTAGAGGTTTTACTGACGGAAATCTTGACCAATCTTGGATAAATAAATTAAGGCGAGCAGGTTATTACACGGTTTCAGTCTCTCCTTATGCTGAAAGGCACTCTGCATTTTGGTTCTACTCTGGTTGGAACGAAATGTATAATCCTGGCAAGCGCGGCTTAGAAATTGCGGACGATATATTCGTTCACGCCGAAAAATGGTTAAATGATAAAGGAAAAAAAGATAAATGGTTTCTACATTTGAATATTTGGGACCCTCATACGCCTTATCGCACTCCAGAATCGTTTGATAATCCTTTTGAAAAAGAACCCGTTCCATCTTGGATAACAGTCGACATCATCAACGATCACAGGAAAAGTTATGGTCCACATTCGGCACGCGAGCCTGGTGGTTTTGGATCACGGTTAGAAACAAGTTTTTTGAGTAGAGCATTTCCTAGATTCGCTATTACAGAGATTGAAAGTTTAGAAGATTATAAAAAGTGGATTGATGGATACGATGTAGGCATTAGGTACGCAGACGATTTTGTTGGCAAGGTCGTCGCAATCCTTAAAAATCTGAAGATCTACGACGATACGCTAATAATGATCAGCGCTGATCACGGTGAAAATCAAGGCGAGCTAAATGTATACGGCGATCACGCTACTGCGTGTCATGTAACAAATCGGGTTCCAATGATTATTAAATGGCCTGGCAAAAATTGGGCAAAAAAATGTAACTCTTTTATTTACACGACAGATATGGCAGCCACTATAATAGAAAGCGTGGGACAAAGAGTACCCGATTTTTGGGACGGCCAAAGTTTCTATAAAGAAATAGAAAATAGTGAGAATTTTGGAAGAGATTATCTCGTGATCAGCCAGAATGCATGGAGTTGCCAGCGCACCGTTCGATTTGACAATTGGACGCTTATAAGAACTTATCATACTGGTTTAAAAAATTTTCCAGAAATAATGCTCTTTGATTATGATAACGATTTTCACATGACAAAAAATTTGGTTAAAGAAAAACCTAACATAGTAAACCAGGGGTTACGCTATCTAAACGAATGGCATGCAAACATGATGAAATCATCGCCATCAAATATCGATCCCATGTGGATTGTTATTAGAGAAGGTGGACCTTTTCACACGCGAGAAAAACTGAACTCATATATTAAAAGATTAAAAAGAACTGGAAGAGAGCAATTGATTAAGGTAATTCTCGATAAAAAGGAGCCTTATAAATTATAGGAGAGATGCAAGCAACAGCGTGGAGAATAGATAGAAAAACAAGACACTTAGATTTCTGCAAGACACCTATATTGGGAAAATTAGTGCAAGGTTCAAAATTCACAGGCGAATTAATTTAAATAATTTATCTAAAGTCTTAATACTCGGTATGAAACAAAGAATTCCGTTTAAATTTATCTTTTCAGAGGTAATTTGAATTTTTGTATTAATCATGACTATTGAAGTTATTTTTGTATACTTTTTAATCAAATTATTTGTAATTGAACTTAACGCGTCTAAATCCAAGTGCGGAACATCAGGTATTAATTTTATCGACATTTGATTAGCTAAAGCACTACAATACGCACCTGCAATAATATTTCCGATTTCTGTAATAAGATTCTTTGCCTCATCGCTTAAATCGTCAATTGAATTTAAATTTTCAAGACTCGAGATAGTTCCAGTTTCGCAAATTGAATTAATAAGACCGACAATAGATTCTTTTGTATATAGTTGGATTATTGAAAGATCCATTTTACCCTTGATATCAGATAAAATGCCGAAGATTTTGACATTTGGGTCACCTAAGATGTATGATAATTCATTGAATGGAATGAGATTTACTCCCGAAAGGGACATATCGAGAGTCTTGTTCAATAATTGAGATAATGCCGTTACCGCGTTTCCAGCACCTATATTTCCCAATTCCATTAATAAATCTATTTGTTCTTCTGTTAATTTTATTTTCGCTTTTTTTTGCTTTAATTTTAATCTTTTAAATCTTTCTTTTCCCATTTTTTTCACTTTTCAATTGATAAACTAAAATATTTCTTTCTTTTTAGCAACTTAGCTATCACTATAGTTTTAGTACCCTCTTATAAATACTTCTTAAAAAAAAAATTGAAAAATAAAAAAAATATTTCGATGATTTGAAATTACTTTTTTAGAAATGAAGGAAGATTTGGACACAGACAAAGAAAAACTACAAAATTTTAAAGGAGATGATAAAATTCATAATTTTCTCGAATTTTATATCCCATTTTTAGGAACTTTTAAGAAATCTATAGTTTTTTTTGAAAAATTAAAAAAAGAGATTAATAAGAATTTAACTTCGTAATCTTTTATTTCCCCATTCATTAAATCCTATATATTTTAAAATTATTAAAATAATTTCTTAAAAGCATGTATAATTAAAGTAGAAATAGGCGGTTTTATAGTGAAAAGATCTGAGATTAACAAGATAATGAAAGAATCCGTGAAATTCTTAAAGGCGCAAAATTTCCACCTGCCAAAATTTGCGTATTGGAGCGTTGACGAGTGGAAATCAAAGGGTGAAGAGATCCAAGAAATTTTTAAAGTCCAATTGGGCTGGGATATCACGGATTATGGAAGCGGAGATTTTTTCAAAACGGGACTCATGCATTTCACCATTCGCAATGGCAAGTTTGAAGAAGTTTCTAAAGGCGGGAAGAATTACTGCGAAAAAATCATGATTATTGAAGACGGACAACAACTTCCAACTCATTTTCATTACAACAAAATGGAAGACATAATTAATCGTGGAGGTGGAATACTAATGGTTCAGCTTTACAATTCTACAGAGAATAAAGAATTGGCGGACTCATCCATTACAATATCCATTGATGGCGAATTAAAAAATGTTGAAACAGGAACTATTCTTGAATTATCCCCGGGTGACTCAATTACAATTCCGCCTAAATTATTTCATAAATTTTGGGCAAAGGAAGGGCACGGTAAAGTATTGATCGGAGAAGTATCGAGCGTGAACGACGACCAAGGCGATAATTATTACCATGATAATGTTAATAGAGTTCCTGAAATAGAAGAAGACGAAGAACCCTTGTATGTTCTATGTTCGGATTACAATGATTATTTTAATAAATAAACAAAAAAAGTTAGAGTTTAAGTTCAAAGGTACTAATTTCAAATTTTCCCATATTGAACGAGAGAACCCCCGTATCTTCATTCCAATCAAATTGATAATCAATTTCTCGTTCTAACAAGTCGACAGCCTTTATTGCTGATATTTTTTTAGCCAATTTAGGATTGAGCTTAATTATTGCGCGCGCAGGAATTCCCGAACCTTCCACGAATCTAACAATAATGGTCCCCGTTTTATCCCATTCTTTCAACTTTATAGCTCCTAAATACACATTAGGAGAAATTATTTCTAAAAACGACTCGCCTGAAGCAAAAGCTCCTTCTTTGGTTGTTTGGATACCTTTTGTAGGACCGACCACGACGGGTAAATTGAATTCTTCTGCCCTTCTCTTTACATCCACATTGGGGGTTCCATCTTCATTAATTAGCGTTCCACCTTGATGGGGTAAAATTGCATACCGGCAATAAAATGGACCAAGCCCGTTGTATTCTGGAATTATATGGCCGCAATTCTTTTCATTTTCCAAGCGTTCTTCGTTAACCCAAGCTTCGGGTGCTGGAAGTGGATATTTGCATGCTCTAAGCATCGTAATTCTCATATCGCCGCCATTCACATCAAACGCGTATTTTCCTTCGTTGATAATGGCTAAGCCCCATTTTCTATCGGGTGAGCTTAAATCAAAATATTTTTGGCAAATTTTTTCAAACCGGGACTTGTCGCAAGGAACTTCTGGATTAGTTTTGAAATCAATGGCACAATACGCCGCGTCGGCAGTAGCGATATCCGCCTCTGTAGTGGTGCTATATAACACTTTTAGCATTGTATCCTTTTGTTTCCAATCAGTATAATAATCCAAGAATACTTCCGAACAACCTTTAAATAACGATAGTTTTTGAATAACAAGGCTCACGCCAATAGTTTTTCTAATCTCTAATGACGCAAAAATCGGTCCAAGTTCGGAAATTTTAATCTCAATATCTTGATCATTAGGCAAATCTAATGGATAGTTCCAATATTCTGGAGTTAAGTTCCAAGAGTGAACTGTGGGATCACCACGATCTAGAAAGCCAAAAGTTAAATTTGAGGAGTTTCCCTTTAATAAGTTGTTTCTGTTTCTTATGTCGTCCACTTTCAATTCAATCATGGCACCATTATTAAGATCAATTTTAATCGAGATACTACCGTTCGAAATGGAATCTACTGAAGCTTTTAAAGAAGTTCGCTTACGAATTTCTTCGCTTTCAGATTCGTCTAAGATTGTTACTTTTGCAGGTATAACTCTCACGGCTTTTAACTTGATTACTGCCCACCATCCTGAGGGTTCGTGACCTACATCATTTTTGGGTTCTGCAGCAATCGGCTGACAGATATATGTCTCGTGATTTCCTGTCAATAATTCAATCCTCGCATAATTTGGCTTGCCATCCTCATCCAACTTAGGTGTGTTTTTAAAAACGCTTATTGGGATAAAGACTCGAGATTTTCTTTCCCAAGAGACAGGATTATAAAGGAAAATTTCGGTAATGTCATTTGAGCTCAGGCCATTTTGTTCTTTTCCAAGCCCAATTCCAATGTCAGTAATTATTTTTTCAATACACTTATTTTGATCGTTCCAATCGTCCCAACAATCGTCAAATACTTCAGGGATAGAACTGCCAGGCAGAACATCGTGAAATTGATTCTTTAATGTTGTTTTCCACAAGGATTCTAACATATCAGCAGGATATTTATAGTTCGAATTTATCAATGATGTTAGAAGAGCAAGGGTTTCAAGGGAAACTAAAATGTTTTCATGCTTACGGTTATGTCTTTTAACTTCTGCGTGATTTGAAAAACAACCCCTATGAGTCTCTAAATAAAGCTCATCGTTCCATGTGGGGAATTGATTGGCGTATTTCTCTAATTCTTTGTAGAAAACTTCCACCCTACTCCATTTAAACATTTTTTCTTTAGCTTGAGCGTTAGCATAAGCTACTTCGCTATGAGTTGGTCCGTGGCCACCATCTCCCCTACCAAAAAAGTAACCAATGTGAGGACAGATCTCGTCTTCCACGTGCTCAATTAACGTGCTATAATCCATCGTATAATTCCAAACTCTTCTTCCATCTTTTTTCAACAAGTGTCGACCAACTTGGTATTTATTCCAATGATTGAGAGGATCATCGTTCATCTCAAAATTAGCGGTTAATATTCGGGTTCCATCGGGACCTTGCCACCAAAAATTAACAAAAGGAAATGTGGTTTGTTGATTCCAAGTAATTTTAGTAGTCCAAAAATATTTTGCCCCGGATTTTACTAAAATTTGTGGAAGTCCGAAATTATATCCGAAAGAATCCAAAAACCACTCTACAACGGGGAGAATGCCAAAATGATCACGATAAAATCGCATTCCATACAGCCTTTGTCTCACAAAAGCTTCTCCTGAAGGCATCATGCAATCTGGTTCAACATATGAACCACCAACGAGTTCGATGCCTCCAGTTTTCACCATTTCTTGGATTTGCTTGAATAAATCTGGATTATCTTCTTTCACCCATTCCAAAAGCAAGGGTTCGCTCAAGGCAAAACAAAAAAATTCTGGAAACATTTTTGAATGAATTATAGCTTTTCTAAAAGTCATTTGGGCTTTTTTTCGCGTCTGTTCGTACCTCCACATCCAGGCACAATCGATATGCGACTGTCCTATCATGTGGACTATTAATTTATCGGGATCTATAGTTTTTGAAACATTATTTCTCCACCGTTTTAGTCTATTTTTAATACCTACTTTCCTATCAGGACGCAACCACCTATTTCTAACTTTTTCAGTATCAGAATCAGGTTCTTCAAGTGTGGAGGTATCCAACCTTTTGTTGCCTGAAAAATAACCAATTTTTTCTCTCAAAATTAAACCTCTTCTTTTGTTTTTAAAAATTTGCTATACTTTGACTTTCAAAGATATTTTCTATGATGTGATCTCATGGCTTCTAACTAAAAAACTTTTTTTTTTGTCACTACACAAAATTTATTTTGCGGTAAATCGACGAGTTGGGTTTTAAGACAGCTTTTATAAAAATTACCTTTCATAACTATCATGAATCGTTTAACTTTATCGAGAAATATAAAATTTGTCCAAGAATATTGTTCTTTTCCAAAAAACGAATTTCGATTTATCTAGTAACTTTGATAATTATTGATACTAATAATCTCAGCTTATTAAAAAAACCAGATTAATTAAAGCACTAATTTATTCAATTAATACTAGAAAATGAAAAAGATGAAATAAAACCCTCAGTTCAATTAAAAATAAAAGACTTAATCAAGGACTAGTACTATAATTTATAAATTAATTGGCAATTCAATTATAAATGTTGCTCCCTCATTTATTCCTTCGGATTCTACCCAAATTTTACCTCCATGCATTTTTATAATCTGTTTAGCTAAATACAATCCAAGACCTGGACCTTCTATATCAACGTCGAAACCTTTTCCGTATCTTTCAATTTTTCCAAATTTTTGAAAAAGTCTTTGTTTCTCAGTTTCAGTAAATCCTACACCTGTATCTTTTATTGATATCTGTAAGTGTTTGTTCATTCTATTTAAGCTTATTGAAATATTTCCTTTTGGAGGAGTATTTTTTATTGCGTTTGATACGATATTTTTTATTACTCGTGTAATTTTATTTTTATCAATTTGAATAAAAATATTCTCTTGGACATTAAGTTCTAATGACAATTCTCTTTTATCAGCTAAATATATCAAATCATTTACGCATTCATTAATAAGTTTTCCAATATCCTCCTTTTCTCTCCTAAAAGATATGCTTTTTGATTCCATAAGTGAAATATCAATTGTATTTTCGACTAAATTTTCTAATCTCTTTCCTCCTTTATATATGATTTCAATGAGTTGTTTCATTTCATTAGTATAAACACCTTTATATAAGTTTAAGAGTAATTCTGCTGAACCTAAAATAGAAGTTAATGGTGTTTTAAATTCATGCGAAGTTCTTGTAATCAATTCATTTTTGATTTCATCTAGTTCTTTAAGTTTAATAAGTTCTTTTTCAATTAACTTTTCTGCCTTTTTTATTTCAGTGATATCTTAAGCTATAGAGAGAATACAGGGTTCATTTCCTAGCTTTACAATTGAACTCTGAAATAAAACCCATAATAAACTACCATCTTTCCTTTTTATTTTAAATTCCTCAAATTTTTTTTGCTTCACTAAAGACAAATCCATAATTCTGTTTTTGAATATTGCTATTTGATCTGAATTAAATATTCCAAATTGATAATAATATCTTCCCATCACTTCATTTTTTCCAAATCCAAATATTTTTTCAGCAGCAGAATTAAAATTTAAAACAATTCCATCTACATTGGTTAACATGATTGCTTCTGGCGAATTCTCAAACAATCGTCTATATTTTTCTTCTGATTCCCTTAAGTTTTGTTCGGTTTTCTTGCGAGCAGTTATTTCCCGTATAAATACTGCTACTTGATTTTCAGAAAAATAAAGATGGCGCGCCTCAAAATGTCTATTTACATCATGTATTGGTAATTCATATTCTAATATCTGAGGTTGCTTTGTTAACAATGTTTTTTTAGTGGCAATATAACTAAGATCAGCAACTTCCCTAGGAATTAATTCTCTTAATTTACTATTAATTAATTTCTCTGGCGGAACATAGAGATCTTCTTCTCTTCCTTTATAATCTAAAATAGTTGTATCTTTATCTATTAAGAAAAAAAGATCTGGAATGGATTCAAAAATTAATTTGAATTTATGTTCAGATTCTTTTATTTGTTGATAGGAATATAACCTTTGCTCTTCAATCGAAGCAGATTTAGCTAAAATTCTTATTATATCTTTATCAACTTCACTCAATTCTCGGTTTTCTCTATATACAACGCAAAAGGCTGCAACTGGCTCATTATTTAGTCTTACTACACTACCACAATATTGTTTTAAATTATATTTTTGAACAATTGGATCCGTTTTCGCATATTTAGTCTTTTCTAAATCCTTTATAATAACAATATCATCACTATTCATATTAATTATATCAGTACATATACGCCCAATTGAATTATCCTCTCGTTCGAAATTTGGGGGTTCTTGCCAAATTGCGATGGTTTTTAATCTTTTTTTTCCATTTACATCAATTAATTTATTATACCCGGCATTATCACTCATAAGCAGCTTACCTACTGCGTCAACAAGCAATTGTATATTTTTAAGTGGATCGTCTGTGAATTCCAGAAAAGTATCATTTAATATTTTTACTGTCTCCTTGGATTCTTCTAATTTTTGCACTGTCATTAAATATTCTGTTATATCTCTAACAATTGCTTGAATCATATATTTATCATCAATAAGAATGCGATTTAGGGAAACCTCGGCATCAAAAATCGTTCCATCCTTCCTTGAGTGTTTCCAATAAAATCTTTGTGGTTTTCCATTAAGAGCCTTATTGATATATTCAAGAGCTTTTTCTCTTGAATCTCTTCCATCAGGTTGTTCTTTTGGGGAAAAGGCCCAAGGAGGAACACCTATTAAATCTCTTTCATGTTCACATTCAAACATTTCTAAAGTTTTTTTATTACACTCAATAAAA
>JAUXAJ010000129.1 GCA_030620005.1 Promethearchaeota archaeon
CACAGGTTTTTTAGCAAGCAACAACGCTGCCACAGCTACTTTTATTGCTTTTTCAGCTGGAGGTGTAGTTTTTTCACCTAGAATATAGTCAAAACATTCCCCTCTTCCATGAGCAACCAAACCCGCTTCCGCTACAATTAAATTCTTCATTCCTTCAATAATTATATGCCGATACTTCAAGCTTTTATAACGAGGGTGAGTTTTAGGAATTGCAGATTTTTTATTATTATTCTCGCACAAGCTTTTTCAAATCCATTGATAATTTCTTTATATTCATTCATTCAAAATGTAGAAAAACTATTAATCTTTTGTAAATTTTATATATTTGTAGACAGATATGAGTAAATTAGAAAGGAAAAATAGTAACGATTTAAAAATTTATAAAACCAAGAAGTTACTTGAGCTTTTAAAGGGTAAAAAGGGTTTTCATACGGAATTGATTTCGTTGTACATCCCTCACAATCGAAAGCTTTCTGATGTCACTAATCATCTTAAAAACGAAATAAGTGAAAGTCAGAATATTAAATCAAAATTAACTCGAAAAAATGTTTTGGATAGTATTTTTACTCTCTTAGGTCAATTGCGAAACATCAAAGATGTTCCTGAAAACGGATTAGTAATGTTTTCTGGAGCAATTCCTCAAAATAATGCTCCTGGGACGGAGAGAAACGAGTTGTACATAATTGACCCCCATCAACCCGTTAAAACATTTAGATATCACTGCGCAAGCGAATTTTTACTGTGGCCTTTAGAAGAAATGCTCGTGCCAAAAGAAACTTACGGATTATTAGTCATTGGAAGAAAAAAATCGGCAGTGGGTTATATTAAAGGGAATCACGTTGTGGTTGTAAGAGAATTTACTTCAGGGATTCATGGAAAACATAGAGCTGGAGGCCAATCGCAAAAAAGATTCGAACGATTGATTGAAGAGGGTGAAAAAAGATTTTACAGAAGAATTTCTGACGATATAAACGAGTTATTCGTACCCATGAAAAATCTTCACGGAATCTTTATAGGAGGACCTGGACCTTCAAAAGAAAAGTTCGTAAGGGACGAGACCTTGGATTATAGATTACGAGAAAAAATATTAGATGTTGTTGACCTTGGTTATGGAGGGGTTGAGGGAATTCGCGCATTAATTGAAAAAATTAAGGATAAAATTGAAAATGTAAAATACATTCGCGAAAAGAAGGTAATGCAGCGATTCTTGAAGGAACTCTCGAATGATTTTGGTTTGGCGGTATATGGTCTCGATGAGACGCAAAAAGCATTAAATTATAGCGCCGTGGATATATTAATCCTCTCTGAAAAAGTTGATTTATATCGAGTGAAAATAGGGTGTTTAAATTGTGATCATACCGAAGATAGAATCGTAAAAGAAAGAAAATTGAATAATTTAGAATCAGAAGTTCAAGAAGAAATATGCCCAAAATGTAGTTCTAACGCTGTTAAAATTATTGAGAAAGAATCAATTGTAGAATATTTAGGAAGTATTGCTGAAACAACTGGAACGGATATAGAGATACTCTCTTCCGAAACTGAAGAAGGAGAGATGCTCATCTCAACATTCGGGGGGATTGTCGGAGTTCTTAGGTTTAAACTTAATTATTAAAATTATTTGGTTCATTATTAACATCATCATAAAAAAAAATGAGTTACTCTAAAATGGAATTAAAAGATCTATTAATAAATTTTACGCTGATTTTCTTCGGAGGAAAAGGCGGCGTTGGCAAAACGACGTGTTCAACAAGTTCGGCAATTTGGGCAGCCGAGCACGGTCGAAACACGTTAATAATAAGTACAGATCCTGCTCATTCTTTAGGAGATAGTTTAGGAATGGAATTAATACCCGGTGAGCCGACTCCCGTAGAGGGTATACCAAATCTAACTGCCTTAGAAATTAACCCTAAAGCGAGCATGGCAGAATTTCAAGGATTAAGTAATGTGAACCCAATGGAAGATATGGGGCTACCTGGTATGAGAAGCTTGATGGATAATTTCGGTATGGGGGACATTCAAGAATTAACTTCAATGAACCCTCCTGGCATTGACGAGGCTCTAGCATTCGGTAAGGTTTTAGAATTCATTGAAACCGAACACGACTACGATCTAATCATATTTGATACGGCTCCTACTGGACACACATTAAGATTTTTGAGTCTTCCAGAGACACTTTCAGGATGGATTGGTAAGATATTGAAGTTAAGACTTAAAATGGGAAAAATGTTTGGCGCAATAAAGAAGATGATTGGAAGAGAAGAAAAAAAAGAATACGACTCTTTAGAACTTTTAGAAAAGTTTAACGATTCGATATTAAACGCAAGGGATGACCTTTCAGATCCTTCAAAGACTTCGTTTGTAATTGTTATGATTCCGGAAGAAATGGCAATTGCTGAAACAGGAAGATTATTAAATGAGTTAATAAAATTTAACATGCCCTCTTCTATTATTATCGTTAATCAATTGTACCAAGACAAGGAAGAATTGTGTAATTTTTGTATTGGGCGTCGAGAAATGCAACAGAGAAATCTTAAGAAGATAAGGGAAATTTTTAGAGACAAACTAGGGAAAATTTTAATTGAAGTACCTCTTTTCAAAGAAGAAATTAGGGAATACGATAAATTAAAGGAAATAGGAAATTTTCTAATAAAATAATGTTCAATTATTAACTTTTAAGCTCATTTTTAAGCGTGCAATAAGAGCACATAATATTTTTCCCACACGGATACCCACATTTTTGACAAGAATTATAAGTCGTTTTTTCGACTTGATTATTATATAAAATTTCAGATAATTCTAAAAATCCATTTAACAAATTGAATTCAATTTCTGGACTTAATTCTTTACTTAATTGGATAAAATCTAATACCCTTTTTCTTAGAATTGGGTCAATTTCTCTATATGGGCAGTGTGAAGGATAGTACTCAAATTTTTTCAAGTTCGAGTATAGAAATATTTCTTCTTCAGGAATTTTCATTAAAGGTGTTACTTTTTTAATAAAGTATTGACCAATATTACTGGATTCTTGTTTAAATATATATTGATTCGAAATTAAATTAAATCTTTTAAAAAGAATATTCATTAAGTAAGTCTCTGCAACATCCGTAAGATTATGGCCAATTGCTAATACATCGCCACCTAATTCTTTTGCCTCATCGTTTAAAAGCCTTCTTCTCATAATTGCGCAGTAATTACAGGCATATTTATAGTTTACATCATATTTTTTAATGTTAACAATCTCATCTAGGGTTTTTCCGATTTTTTCCTTAAATGATATAATATAATGCTCGATATCATTATTTTTGCAGAATTCTTTGGCGATTTTTACGCTATTTTTCCTGTAGTTTTTTATTCCTTCATTAATTGTCAATGCAATTAACGGTTCAGAGCGATAAGTCTTCTCTTGAATTTTTTTTAAATTGTAAAGTAGCGTGATCGAATCTTTTCCTCCAGATAATGCTACAATGATCTTATCTCGAGGTTTAAGCATTTTGTATTTTGAGATAGTTTTGTAAATATTTTTTTCTATGCTTTTTTTGAAACATTCTGGACACAGATTTTCCCCAGAATATTTCCTTCGAATAATACTAACGTTGTTACAGTAAGAACAATGTCCCATCCTTAAGTGTATTTTGTAATTTATAATACTAATCACTAAAAAAAAATAACTGAACCAAATTTTATATACGATAATAAGAAATTGCCCAAAACTAAAAATAAGGAGAATAAACCGATCGCGTACAAGATAGCTTTTTTCATTGGCTTTTTGTCATCGAAATAGTATTCATATAAAACTTCTATGCTAGATTTATTATTTAATCGCGTCTTTTCCGGAAAATTAAAAGAAATCGTGGATTTAAATCCATCTCCAATTACATCTATGAGCTCGTAATTTTCTTCACCTAAAACGATCTCGCTTCTTTCTTCCACATTACTCCGATTTTCCATGAAGATTTTTATCGATTCAATTTTTTTTACACGATACTCGGATAAACCATAATCTTTTTCGTCTTTTTTAAACATAAATTTGTCTTTCTTCTTTCTTTTCGACTTATATTCACTACCAATTCCCCAATTGACTAATTCTTTTACAATTCTATAGCCGTCAAATATCGGCAAGGGTAACATGTTGAATAAAGTTATGCTAAAGGCAATTATAAAAAGCCATAAGATCTCTCTCAAGACAAAAACAGGCCAAACTCCAGTAAAAATTTTTCCAATTATATTTAGCGGCATATAATAAGAGTGACTTATTATACCAATAAAAACACCAACAACTTCGTTGTTGGCATTATAACGCGGACCTAAGTATATATTTTTTTCTAAAAATTCGTCATAAGTCGGATTATATACCAATAAAGTCAAATAATCACCGACCGAACATTTAATGACATTATTTTCATTGTTTAATATACTTGTAAGTGTAATACCGTTATCTCCATCAAGATATATGTAATCCTGAGCTGGACCTTTTTTTTTTAATGCCACAATCACGTCTCCAATTGACAAATTTCCGTAATTATATCCCCCTTCTTCTGGCGTTAGTATCGAGTCAATTTGAACCACTTGATTCCCGTAAAAGGGAGAATTAAGAATCGGAAAAAGCAATAATATTAAAAGAGCAACGCCAGTAGTAATAACATTCACAAAAGTTCCAGCAGCAGCAATTCTCAACCGTGTATTTCTATGATATTTCGAAGAATTTAATTCCTTTTCGTCAACTTCAACGAATGCGCCAATTCCAATTATGTAAAACATTCCAGCCCCCAAAATTCCAGTAGATTTAACGTCTACACCATCAACGCTAGCTGAGATTCCATGGGCCAATTCATGCGTTGTCACTACGAATAAGATTGGAAGGATAAGGTACATGAAAAGAGGAATGTCTATTGTAACACCAAGAATTAATGGTGTAACCACGTTTTCGATTTTAGGTTCAAATATTAAGCTAATAAAATTGATAAAAAAGAAATAAAGAGCAAATATCATAAAACTAAATGAAATGAAAATTCCAAGAGTCCAGAAGCCTCTCCAAAGTTTTGGTTTTTTTTTAGAAATTCTTTTTATAAAGTTATTTAATTTCTTGGTTTTCAACAGCATTAATAAAGGGAAGAAAACGTAAATGGCACCTTTTTTATTTCTCAAAATATATACCAAGATCAAAGTAATGACCCAGAAGAGAAGACTTAACACGAACCACGGGTTTGTTACAAACGAAATAATAACTTCCACGAAATTAGGTGCCATAAATTCTACCAACTTTTTATAAGAACTAAAGAATTGATATGATAAAAAATTTATTTTATTTTGCTATTTTGAAAGTTACTGAGCACAAAATTTGTGAAAATCGTAAAAAAACGGGCACTTAATTGAAAAATGAATAAAATTTGACAAAAATCTACTTGAAATAGAAAAAAATTAAAATGAGAGAAAATTATTATTAAAATATATAAAGAAAAATTTAAAGCGGGGTGGGCTAGCCTGGTTTATGCCGCAGGGCTCATAGGTGTCTAATATGAGCCATTGAGAAACCCTGAGATCGTTCGTTCAAAGCTTTAAATTGCTGATTTCCAGCGAACTGAAAATCGAACCCCCGCTATTATTTCATTTATTTTCGAATAATATATTGTCCTTGATAAGTTCATTTGATTGTATAAAGTATGATCTAAAGATATTTACTGCTTAATAGATACTTTCTAAATTTTATTTTAATTCTTATATAGATAATAGTTAAATAAAAAATAAGGTTAATTCGGTAAAATATCTATGAATGAAGTTAAAAGTTATAAAAGATTTCCAGCAATTCGTTGCTGGATAAAACATGTTTTAGAAGGAAAATTTTCCTATGAAGACAAAACTCTATTTACTATTTTTGGGAAAGTGAAAAGAGTGCGAATTGTTGCAACGATATATGAAAAGAGAGAGCTTTTAGTTGGAGAAGAAAATAGAATTGAATTTGATTTGGACGACGGCACGGGATTGATTCGTGCTATTTTATGGGCTGTAAAACCAGAACAATACGCTATGTTTAATAAGGGAGATAATGTTGATTTAGTTGGATTGATTCGGTATTGGAATGGATTCACTTCAATATCTCCTGAAATTATAAAAAAAATTGAAGAACCAAATCTAATTTTATTAAGAGATGCTGAAATTATAAAAAAGATTAAAGCGGGAGAGATTCAAGAGATTCCAGATATTAGTGTTGATGGCTCTATTATTAACGAAAGGACAAGTGAAATAGATATAATGGACCAGTTTGAAGAAAATCGAGATTTAAGCGTGGAAGATGATAAAGAGAGATTATTTCTAGAAATAAAAGAACATTCAAAAAATGGGATTGGAATTAGTTTAAATGACTTAAAAGAAACCATGCGAATTTCGGATGATATTTTAAGGAGCTATCTTAGAGATTTAGAAGTGGAATCAAGAATTTATCAATCAGAAGAAAACATATTTCAGACTTTTGATTAGTATTATTCTCATAAATATTTTAAAACTAGTTTGAGATTTTTTCTAATATAATATGTAATAGCAAAATATTTTTTCTAAGGATCATTATTATTTTTAATAAAGTTATTCTTAAATAGTGGAAGTAAGTGGATTTAAACGATTATAAAATATTATTGAATAAGGCCTACGAAAAAATTCCAGAAAATGCAAAGCTATCTTCAAGGTTCGAAATCCCTAAAGTTAAGCTCCGAATTGAATCAAAAAATACTTATATTATAAATTTCAACAAAATTATTTATACGCTTAATAGAGATAAAAGACATTTCTTAGGAATATTTCTGAAAAAGGCAGGAACAATGGGGGAGATAAGAGGT
Organism: Promethearchaeota archaeon; assembly: GCA_030620005.1. The sequence continues at coordinate 6,828 of JAUXAJ010000129.1, forward strand.
CAGCAATTATTTCTAAAAGGATTATATAAGGAGCAAGTATTAAATCGACTCATTGAAATTTACACTAAATCTTATGTGTTATGTAGCGTTTGTAATAAACCAGATACAGAAATTCAAAGAGAAAATAAAAGGTTATATCTTAAATGTGAAGCTTGTGGTGCAAGAAACGAAATAAAGGAAAAATAAAATATTCAAATAAAAAATATTTTAAGAGGAATTTATGAGGGTATTTTTGAAAATTCATGAATCTAACTCAATCGAGACCGTTGCGTGTTGCGACGAGCAATTACTAAATAAGGTTTTTATAGAAGGCGATTTAAGAATTGAAATTTCTAAACAATTTTTTGGTGGGGCTCTCGTTAATATAGATGATGCAATTGAGCTTTTAAAAAACGCTCTAAGTTTTAATATTATAGGAGAAAACATAACAAATAAAGCCGTAAAATGCAATATCATACCTAAAGAAGTAGTTCAAGAAATAAATAACATTCCTATGGCTTTAAAGATGATATTTTAATGCCAAATAAATTTTGTGCCATTTGTGGAAAAAACATCGATGATACAGCACCTCATTTTGGAATGTGCTTTCAATGTTACTTAATAGAGAATCCACTATTTGAATTACCAGACGCATTCTCTTTTAAAATATGTTTAGATTGTGGGAGTTATTCTAAAAGAGAAGAATGGTTTGAACCAAAAAAAACCGAACTTTTATCCGTAATAGAAGAATCCATAAAGTACTTTCTCTTAAACTCTTATAAAAAAAAAAGAAACATTGATTTCACTCTATCGTTTACTGAAGAAAGTTTTGTTTATTCTTCGAGGAATTTATTGAAGGCCCTCGAAGTAACAGTTATTGGGTGTTTGAAAAAGGATATAAAAATATATCATCAACAAACAATTAAAATTAACTTGATTTTCGATTTATGCAAGAATTGTTCCAATCTACGAGGTGGCTTTTATTACTTATCTTGCATTCAATTGCGAGTAAAAAATGAAACCCAATTTACTTTAATTACTGAAGTCTTAGAAAAGATTCAAAGTTTTGTTGAAATGCGATTTGAAAAGGATCAAAAGCAATACATTTCAGGTATAGAGGATCAAAAATACGGTGTAGATCTTCTACTTAGCACAAACGAGTTAATGAATCGTATTATCTCGTTTTTAAGAGGAAAATATCACTTCCTGCTAAAAAGGTCAAAAAAACTAGCTGGTCGAGATAATCAGAGAGGAAAAAGCCTCTATAGATTAACAGCTTTGATAAAATTTTTACCCATGGGTAAAAACGATATAATTTTGATAGACAAGGATAAAAAATTTTTTATTAAGAAGATTTTTAAGAACAAGGTTGTATTAATAACTGAACAAGGCACTAAATTAATAAAAAATTATTCTTATTTTTTTAATGAGAATGTTAAAATTGAAGGTGATTAATTGGATCAATATAATGACGATACGAATGAAAAGGCAGAAGATGGTTTGGAAGAAGATTTCGACGAACTTTCGTTTGGTGAATATAGTCAGAAGTTTGATTCCAGAGTAGATTATTTGGAAATAAAAAATATCGACAATAAAAGAATTAAAATAATTGATCAATCGAAAAAAAAAGCTGTTGTTGAATCAGTTTTTGATGAACGCACAATTTTTCAACTAAATAAGTTAATAGCAGGTGGTTCTTTAGAAAGAGTTGAAGGTAGAATTTCTGCTGGAAAGGAGGCAAATGTTTACTTAGCCTACGACCATCGGGGTAAGGAAGTCGCAATAAAGATATATAAGATTGATAGGAACACGTCAAAATGGATGCGAAATTACATTATAGGAGATCCTAGATTTAAAAAAATACCTCGTAATGTATCAAAAATGATTTTTTTATGGGCAAGTAAAGAATTTAAAAATTTGAAAAGGGCGTATAAGGCAGGCTTAAGTGTTCCAGAACCAATACTTATAAAAAATAACATATTGTTAATGGAATATATTGGTTTTGGATCAATACCCGCACCAAAGCTAAAAGATGTTAAAAATCCTATGGAAATTATAAAAATTCTTGATGAAATATTAGATTTTATCAAAAATTTATATCAAAAAGCCAATTTAGTTCATGGAGACTTTTCAGAATTTAATATTTTATTTCACAACAAGAAACCAATTGTAATTGATATCTCTCAAGCAGTTTCAACGCAACACCCGAAAGCTGAAGTGTATTTAGTAAGAGACATCAAAAATATATTTAATTTTTATACAAAATTAGGCGTAGAAACGCCAGATCCTAGAACCTTTTATTATAATGTAATAAACATGGATAATCATTAATCTTTCTATTGATAGAAAGATGGTGAAATACTTTAATTAATATTCCAATCCTTCACATTCTGATGAAATTGAACATCGAAAATGCTAACTTTCGATTTTTTTCCACAAAACCTACTATTCTAAGTTTTTCTTTTCTCTCAATAGTTTTGAAATTTCTATCTTCTCTCTTACTGAAAGAATGGAAGATTTATCCTTAATTGAATTGAAATCTTTTTTATCGAATTCCTCAAAACAAGTTGGACAATCAAAGGAATTCTCGTATTCTATAATTCCTGAATTATTACATTTAGGACAATAATATCTTTTTTCTTCCGTCAATGTTTTTGCCTCTATTGATGTAATGAATTTGGGATGGTCACTGCCTTCTTCGTTTAAGAATCATTTTGAATTTTTACTACATTCATGTTTAATATAAGATGGTAATAAAAATATTAAAATATCCAACAAAAAAGTCCCTTTTTGTTCTGATATTACGAACAATTTAGTAGTTTATACTACGAAATTATTGTATCACTTGAAATAAATTGTATTTTGTACTACGAAATAATCGATTCTACTTCAAAATTAACATCCCAAATCCCCAAAAAAATCTTGTAACACGAAATAATCAGTTTAAACTACACTAAAATTTTATCAAATCCCTCTTTATATCTTTACAACTATACGAAAGTGATGTAAAGGATGCTCTTAGTTTTTGCAATTATCTATTAATCATGAAGGAATTAATAAAATATAGAATAAATAATGAAAAAATATTAATGATTTATAAAAGGTTAAAAACTGGAGCATGAAAGTTTCCAAAGCTAGGATTGCGGTTATAATAGGCAAAAATGGAGAAATAAAAAAAGGAATTGAAAAAGCATTAGGAGTACGGATTAATTTAGATAGTAATACTGGCGATTGTGAAATATTGCCCCTATTTGATGACCCTCAAACGCAATATAACCCCTTGAACGTATTAATTGCCCAAAAAATTGTCAAAGCGATAAATCGAGGATTCAATCCAGTTAAATCAATGAAATTATTGCAAGAAACCTACGACATCGAAATATTTAACCTCTTTTCAATTTTAGGAAAATCTGATAAGAGAATAAAAAGGATGAAAGGAAGAATTATTGGAAGAAACGGAGAAATGCGAAAAGCCCTAGAAAGATTTGGAGAATGCTATGTTTCAGTGTATGGAAAAACAATTTCTATAATAGCAGAATATGAAAATTTACAAGTTTCTCGGAAAGCAATCAGCATGCTATTAAATGGAATGCCACATCATTCGGTTCTAAAATTTTTAGAAAGAAAATATAATGAAAAAAAGAAAGAACAATTTAGAAGACTTTATACCCCTGAATTTTAATAGATCGTTATAAAAATAATTTGTGTAGTTTTTTTGTTGTTTGATTTATTAAATCTTTTCCATAAATAACTTCTTTTATTTCTTTTAATAAATTTTCCTTGTTTTTAATGTGCTTTTTAGCGTATAATTCTTTAAATTCTTCGTTCTTAAAGTTATTAAGGTATATTTCGAAACTTTTTATTGAATATTCGTTGTTATCGTATGATTTGAAAATTATTATGCTACGCGGATACATTGTTTTTTCTTTTAAAAAAAATGCCCATCCATCGTAAAAAAATTCGTGATTAATAAAAAAAAAAATCTTCCAGGCATTAAGAAAGCTCAAAATGTCATCTATTTCATTCTGAACTTCAGGTGAATATTTTTTTTCGATACTCTCCATGTAATTAAATAGCAAAAAGAGTATTAAAAATCGTCATTAATTTCATTAATTTTTAATCAAAAGCAATTTCTTGGATATCAAATATATCGTCAGATAATTTAGATCCATACCTTATCTTGGACGGACTCTCTTTTGAAATATGAACTTCTTGATCAATTGAATCATTTTTACCAAAAATTTGGGGTGATTTAATACCAGTTATAAGAAGCATGACCCTTAAATAACCGTCAAATTCATCGGAAACTCGAGCACCCCAAATTATCATAGAATCGTTAACATCCATTTTTTCGTAGATCTTTTTTGAAACTGAATTGGCTTCAGCTAGTGTCATGTCATTTCCACCACAGACATGAATTAACGCCCCTTTAGCCCCATCAATACTTACATCTAACAATGGCGAATTAAGCGCGTCTTCGATAGCATCTTCTACTCGATTTGATTTTCCACTTGCTTCACCTATACCAACAATTGCCACTCCGCCAGAACTCAATATTGTCCGAACATCAGCGAAGTCTAAATTAATTAACGAAGGCAACGAGATTGTCTCGGTAATCCCTTTAACCATTGTAGCTAATACCTCATCAGCCACGCTAAAAGCTTCTTTTATTGGTAAATCAGGAGCAATTTCCAATAGACGATTATTATCAATTACGACTAATGTGTCAACATATTGTTTTAATTGATTTATCCCTCTCTTTGCAATCTCTATTCGACCAATTTCTGACTCGAATGGAAGAGTCACGACGCCAACTACAATGGCCCCTTCATATTTTGCAATCTCTGCTACTATAGGTGAGCATCCTGTCCCTGTTCCTCCACCCTCACCGCAAGTTATAAATACTAAATCAGATTCTCTTAACAAATTAGTTAATTCTTCTCGAGATTCTTCAGCTGCTGCCCTACCAATCTCTGGATTGCCCCCTGCTCCCAAACCTCTCGTTAAATTCTTTCCAATTAAGATTTTTTTATGGGACTCAATCATATCGAGATGTTGATGATCAGTGTTGATTGCAATACATTTTGCGCCTTTTATACCAATATTCATTAGCCGATGAATTGTATTATTTCCCGCCCCACCGCATCCAATGATTTTAATATTTGCATATCCGATAATTTCGCGTTCTGGTCGCAATATCTCTCTTTTTCTAGCGTTTCTGATAAATGATTCCATTCATTCTCACTTAATTAATTTACAATTATAATATGAAATCACGAAAGATAATTAGAATTTATATGATATCTACATGATACATCGTTTTTGTCAAAATAAATTCATTCTAAAATCATTTCTAAGGAAATTTGCTTTGTTAGATTAGAGAAAAATCGTGGTTTAACTCCGGGTCAAATATTTGCGAAATACTTCTACCATGAACGAGGTAGATTTTTGGTAGTGCATAAGGGAACCGGTTCGAAAATGTTAAAGTGTACGCTCCAACGTTACATACTAAAATGATGTCCCCTTCATTTATATTTTTAGAAAAAAAATAATCTTTGACCAAAACATCCTGATCTGTAGGGATAATTCCAGATATAGACGTCTTCCATTTATGCGCTTTATCGATCTGAGATATATTGTAAAACCTTAAAGAACACCGGGCAAATTTCGGGCAGATGTGATTTCCAATATTTATGAAAATCCAACGATTTTCACATACTTTTACGACCTTTGCTAAAAATAGCCCTGTATCTCCAACAAGATACCTGCCCGGTTCAAAATAAATTTTTTCATATTCCATGCCCTCTTGTTCGATAGTGGATTTTATTTCAAGTGCGATTTTTAGTAGCTGATTTTTAGGCATTATCGTGGCCTCAGGAAATCCACCCCCAAGATTTAAATTCTTAATATTCATTCCAATTTTTTTCAAATTGTTAAAACCATCAACGATAGATTTAATATTTTTTTTAAACTGCTCTATATTATTCATTTGACTTGAATAATGTGATAATATTGTATTAACTCTAATATGATGACAATTATTAATTTTATTTTTTAACTTAGATAAGTTTTCTTTATTTAATGTGATTCCTAATTTACTGTTATATTTTTGAGAATTCACTCTTATACATATATCTTGAATTTGATTATATTTTTTGGCTACAATATTAATTTTATTCAAATCATTTACATTATAGACGATTATTTCTTTTACTTGATTTAGAATACTTAGTTCAATTAGTTCATTTGGCA